>CAYUNO010000266.1:0-3371 GCA_964446075.1 uncultured Flavobacteriaceae bacterium
GGAAATTCCTCATCCGCTGCACCATTAACAAAAAACATTTTATCCCATACCCAATATCGAAGAGATTATGAGTTTTACATAAAAAATTTACTACAAGATGCTTGGCATCGCGATAGCTTATATGCTGAATTAGATTATATAAATCAGTTAATTCAGTCCGATATGAAAAACGATCCATTCTTTGATGGAACGTTTACCAACGACTATGGTTACACGTTTAAGAATTGGCAAGAATCCTATACGTCTGCTTGGGGCAACCATGTTAGTTTTGGGATTAAACCCTACATATTCGATAGAAGTACATCGGCCGTTTCACAATTCAAATTTTTGGGAATCCAAAACCCCGTTATTGCTACACCAATGATTTATCCGAATCCATCCAAAGAAGGTCGAATTATGGTTCAGATTCCTGAGGGATTTTCAAGTAATAATTTACAAGTTCAAGTTGTTGATTGGGTTGGTCTATTAATTTCAAATCACTCCATCAAACTAAACAGTCACTCTTCATTCTCATTAGATCTCGAATCTGTAACACCCGGAAATTATTTTATCCGAATTGGGGATTTTCCACCTATACCTTGGATAAAATTATCGTACTAAGAAGTTTGCCCCTACCTAACAAAAGAAAAGCCCCGTTGCCGGGGCTTATTCTTTAAACTATATGAAGAAATTAACTATTTAGTTACTACGAAGCGGTAGGTAGCAGTTCCTTGACTTCCAGCAATCTGCAGGAAGTAAACACCATTTACTAAGTCACTTACTGAAACAGACACCATGTTTCCACCTTCATTCAAGGACTGAGAGCCCACTGATTTCACTGAAGATCCAGCGATGTTCAAGATATTTACTTTAACATCCATAGAGTTCAAAGCATAAACTTCAACATTTACCTCGCTAGTAGCAGGAACTGGGTAAGCATTGGTTACTTTCACTGATCCAACAGTAGCAACATTATCGAACACACCAAACTTAGTTAACAAAGTGGCAGTATAATCAGCCATCCCAACAATTCCTGAAGTTGAAACAGGTCTAAAATCGGGGGTTGTTGCATTTTGAGGATCTACCAAGATAGAACCGGCAGTGAAAGCCGCAGCATCAATTTTGTTAGCATTCTTTGCATCGCGCAACCAAGCATCCAAACCAGCGGGAGTATTCTTAGAATCTACCTCGGCCAAACCTGAGTTAGTTGCACCTGCAGATGCAGCAGCGGAAGTATTGGCAATGTAATTGTTGCGAATTAAGTTACTTGCATCACTAATGGAACCTGAAGGCTTAACACCAGCAGCAACCAATACGCTATCACCATCGAACATAATGAAGTTTCTATAACCCATGAAAACAGAGTTGATAATGCTCAAACGAGAATTTCTACGGATACGTGCACCTCTACGGAAAGCACCTTTAACGGTTGAACTCATAGCAGAATAAGAACTTCCAACGGGTACAGGACCTACACAGGTAATGTTACTAAATACAGCAGCTGTGTAAGGAGTCTTGCCAGATCCACCAGCATCGTTATCGCTTTCAAAGGTTTCAGAAGTTGAAGAACCAGAAGGAGCGTTCCAACTTAGGTCGAAATAGTTTGTATCACGAGCAGCAATACCAAACTGAACAGCACCTCTGTATCCAAAATCAGTATCAAAATCATCGTCTGTACCTTTATAAGCGATCAATTTCTTACAATTTACTGTACCGCCGAACCACTCAAATGCATCGTCATTACCGTAGGAAACCTGTACACCTTCGATGGTAGTGTTAACACCTACAGAACCCATGGTTAAACCGTTGATTTCCTTGTTAGGTTCAAATGCCAAACCACCAAACTCCATGCGCAAATACTTAACTACTCCGCTGTTGTCATTATCTTCAGTTCCACCAAATTTCGCTAAGGTTGCATCAAAAGAAATGTTATTAAATCCTTCTACTTGAACATCGGCTCCTTGGTTATTGATTGCTTTACCGCAAATTACAATACCACCCCAATCACCGCGCTCACGAGAACCCACTGCATTAGCGGAAGTAATTACTACTGGATTTGAAGACGTACCGTTTATTTCAATCATACCACCACGCTCAACAACAATGGTTGAATACAACTTTGGAGTAGCATTTAAATCTGCTTTTGCACGAATCAAGGTTCCAGCGGGAATGATCAATTTACCGCCATCTTTAACTACAACAACAGATGTTAAAGAATATACTACTGCAGCATCTAAAGTAACGGTAGTGGTAATTTCCTTTTTACCACTGGCATCGTTCAAGGTAGTTAAATCCGTTGCATCGGCATATGTCTTTGCCTTTGGATTCCACTCCGCCCAACCTTTTGTCCAGTCTTGACTAGCATCGGCTGACAATGCACCTACAAAATCTACTTTCTCGATAAATTGTGCCTGGGCGCTCAACGCACCAAACAAAGACACAGCAAGTAACAATTTTTTCATAAATTTATTTGTTACAAAATTGCCTTTGTACAGTAACCGCAACCTTACCGATGTGTTAATCAATAATTACTTTTTTTCGGTTTGAAGAAACGATTTCTTAACAAAAGAAAAACCGCCACTATCTCAGCAGCGGTTTTTTCAACCTATAACCTTCAGAAAACCTAAAAGTTCACAATATATGAAACGGTAATTGTTCTACCGTAAGTATAACTAAACAAGGTATTATCCCCAGTTTTTGTAGTTTCGTCGTAGGCTTTTCGATCGTATTTACCATTTCCGCGTTTAAAAGGAGTTTCGGGATTAAAGTCTAAATCCTGGTAAAACACCGCATCCTGAGCTAACAAATCGCCCATCATCACTTTGATTAATCCATTTTTTCCTACGGATTTGGCTATTTGTAAATCCAATACACTTCTTCCGAATTCAAAGATATCGGCACCAAACGGTTGAACACTTAATGGCACACCGATGTAGGCAATTCGAGGTCCGATTTTATTGAAACTTGCATTGAACTGCCATCCATTATCTGTTTGATAGAACAAACTTGCGTTAACTACATATGGACTTTGACCTTGCAACGGACGGGTGTACCCATCGCCAAATTCCACTTCACTGCGAATTATAGCAGCATTACTATATAATGTGATGTTTTTCAGCCAGCTCCAACCAATCACTTTTATCAATGAACCCAAATTTTTACGCAACTCCAATTCAACACCATAGTTTATCGCAACTTCTTCGTTTTGGTAGGTAAAGGTTCTGATCAAAGGCTGGGAGGTTTCTAATCTAAACTCAATAGGATTGGTTATTTTCTTGTAGAAGCCACCAATGGAGATCATGTCTTGTTTATTTGCAAACCACTCCCAACGAACATCTAAATTATTTAAAAATGCGCGTTCCAATTGAGTAAAGCCAAGCACTTCGGAATTT
>CAYUNO010000267.1:0-3365 GCA_964446075.1 uncultured Flavobacteriaceae bacterium
GGCTTTTGACCGGGGTGCATGTTGGCCTCGTGTTTGCGAACTGCTTTCTTTGCGCCGGTTGGAGGGACCTCCGCCTGCGGATTTACGCAAAACGCTTCCTGAAAATGGGCATTTACTTTCGCTGTTTACGTTGTAAGAATTCTTGCTTAAATCTTGACTCATATACTGATATTTTATTGTTCTTAATTGTTAAAACAAAGATACAAAATATTGGTTTCAATCGAAGGTTATAACATCTTTATCCTTGCATTTCTTCAACAATTTAAACCTCAATTAGAACCCTGAGGAACCAAAAAATATTGCAATCCACTATCTTACAATCGGGTAATTTCTTTGCAGTCGATTGCATATAAAAAAAATAATTATTCTTTTTTTTCAGTTTACACAATATTCTTTAACCATTGTCGTTTTTATGTCATTGAATAGACTTTTACTCCCTCCTGCATTTTTCGTTTAGGTTAGGTTTATCAGGAGATAATTTAAAAGACCCGGTGCTCACCCGGGTCTTTTTTTTCTATATATTGAAGAGTGTTTTTTTTACCTAATAGGGTTGTTTTTTACACTTAACTGTGTTTTATAACTCGCCCTAATCATTCACTGTTCAATAAATCAATTTCTTTCCAAACTCCATACTGCTACCATTAAAGAGGTAAGGATAGCCTTACTAGGGGGGCCCAACCCGTACCTTTAATTTTTGAAGTGGGGTCTGGGTATACTCGACTGTATTTCAAGACTTGAGTTTCGCACAGTATTCCTGCAGAAAACTGGTATTTCGCTCGATTGGATCGAATGAGAAATGACAATGATTCTTTGGGAATCCAAATGTTCTCGTCCGGTAAATTTTTACTTTTACCCGGTATATATCCTATTTCAAAACCCAAAGAAACGGGTTCTTCCATGCCCTGATTTTGAATGTACATCCATCCAATTTGGTAACTAGAACTGTAATTACTTTGAATTCCACTTCTAGATTCAAGAAAGTTTGATGACCAATAGGTAGATATGCCCCCGTACCACCAGGATATGGGCACATATTTTTTAAATTGTCTATATATCGGCAATTCCACGGTGGTACCAATAGCGTACTCTCTAGCAATAGTCATTGCGTTCAAGGATAATCCATGGGGCCAAAAATTTGTTTTAGATTCAATTCCACTTACACCAATTACTGTGGTCCTTGTGGATTTCCCCTTTACATCACCGGGACCAATGTAAGGTCGTTTTAAATTTTTCGAAGCAGCCAAAGAATCTAACCAAAACAAATCTACATCCTTTTCAGGAACGAAATTTAATTGATCGTAATAATAGTATCGAAATCGCTGCATAGCATGATTTAATGGAGCTGGATTGGTAACCAATCGGACATGCGCTAGAAATGAATCTACAGAAATTGGGAATTTTATACTGTCATTAAATATATGATTCCATGTTTTTCCCTGCGAAAATGAATCAATTATAGCAAGCTCTTTGAACGATGATAAATAAATCGACATATTCACAGAATTCTGCACATCGTACAATTGATAGCATATATTGGGTAAACTATCGAGAAAGAATTTCAACTCCTCGTTAAAACTTTGTTTATCGCCAACAAAATCAGGATTTTGTAATTTTAATTGTCGTTTCCCATTGGGTATGCAGAAATAGGAAGCACCCAACGGATAATCCGATGTATCTAGCCCATTTACGCTCTGTTTAAAATCCGTCATAAAGTAATTTAAAACGGTAGTTGCATGTTGGTAATTACCGATATGATACAATGTAGGTCCTGAGAAAATGATGCGTGAACACCCCTTAATTCCAAAAACGGCGGTATCTCTGCGAGGAACATCGGTTTTTATCATTTTTGTTTGGAGCTGAACGGATGTCCCAGTAATCTGTGTTGATTGTGCCGAAATAAACGGGGCAATCATGCATGATAAAAATACCAGGTATACTAGATTAAATCTCATATAAAATTGGGTTAAATTATTAAGTAGTGTTTATTATGTATATTAATTATCCTGGTTGGGGTAAAGGATTGTTTCTTCTTTTTGAGGTAATCGTTTGATTAATTCAAATCCTCGGTCGCCTAATACAAAAAAATCAAAGTTTCGATTGTGCAATTTGGGTTGAGGATTAAGCGCTTCAGGGGCAATTGAAATAATGTTGTATTTACGCTGTTTTTTTAATTGGCTCACCCATTTTGGACTTAATTTTTCAACTACGGTATCTTTTGATTTGAGTAAAGCCAAAGCAGGAACAACATTTTGCGCTATGATTGTATCCTGTTTTTGGATATTTGTTAATGTATCCGATAATCGATGTTCAATACCAGGATTTAATCGCCCAATATTCCTATTTTCAGCCATTTCTGCCTGTTTTTCAGAGTTGGTTAAATCTTCTTTAACTGCTGATTTATTTGACTTTTTATTCGAAAATGCAACCTTACTTATGGATGATGAGGAATTAAACTCAAAAAATATAATTGTTACCGCAACGAAAAAAATGGATGCCGCAATCCAGTGCCATCGGAAATTCGGGCGTTTCGATTGCATTTCTTGCTGCAGCCTTTTTGTTCGATAATATTGTTTATTAATATCTGGGACATAGCCTTTGGGGTAATTCGTTAAATCCGAAAGTTGGGATGCAATTTTCTCAAGTTCTTGATGGTTCATAATTATTGGGATTGAACATTAGACTGACTGCCTGTAGCATTGATTTGATTTTTACCTAATAATTTTTGCAACTGATTTCTAGCTCTGAGATACTGCGATTTACTTGTTGATTCCGAAATCTGAAGCATTTCAGCTATTTCTTTGTGGGAAAACCCTTCCACTGCAAATAGGTTGAATACGGTTCGATAACCGGTAGGAAGTTGCTCAATACAAAATCTCAAATGCTCTAAATCCATAGAATTTTCAATATCTGGTTGACTAACTGTTTCATCGGCTTCCTCTAGAGGTACCAAGTGAAAATTACCCGTAGTCTTTATTATTTTAATCGATTCGTTTATTACAATTTTTTTCAACCAATAATAGAAGGCATTGTTGTGTTTAAGTTGAAACTTGTTGATTTGAGCCAGTGCATTCACCCAAGCCATCATCACTGCATCTTCGGCATTGTTGATATCGTTTGAGTATCGATACGCCACAGAAAACAACATAGGATACAGCTGGTTAAATACCCGGTGCAAGGTATTTTCATCCTGTTGTTGCATCAAGTTTAATTCTATCTGGGTAACCGATTTCATGGGGTGGCTATGAATGCCCTACACTACTTAAAGCGAATTCTGCCCCCAATAGTTGCATAGACATTAAAAAATAAATATTCAGGTTTCTATTTAATCGACATAAACTATGAGTTTCTATCCATTCTCGTGGATA
>CAYUNO010000268.1:0-3346 GCA_964446075.1 uncultured Flavobacteriaceae bacterium
TTACTCAGATAACCGATGCACTAAAAGAATGGGGTGAGCCCTCATTTCGCGCCAAACAAATTTATCAATGGTTATGGCAGAAAGGCGCCACTGATTTTGACGCAATGACCAATTTATCGAAACCTCTGCGTGATAAACTTAAAGAGAATTTCTCGTTTGCCATTACCACCATCCATACCGCTCAAAAATCTTCTGATGGCACTATAAAAATTGCTTTCCAATTGCACGATGGGTTTAAAATTGAAGGAGTACTCATTCCAACATCATCGCGTACCACAGCTTGCGTGAGTTCGCAGGTTGGATGCTCCTTGGATTGCAAATTTTGTGCTACCGGTTATTTGAAGAGAGAACGGAATTTAACGGCAGCCGAAATCGTAGATCAGGTTCGATTAATCAATAATTTAGCCGAAGAAAACTACGGAAAACGATTAGATAACATCGTATACATGGGGATGGGCGAGCCACTGCTTAATTACGCAGCGGTGATGCGCAGCGTTCACTTGTTAACTAGCCCAGACGGTTGGGCAATGAGTCCTTCTAGGATTACAATATCTACAGCAGGCATTGCTAAAATGATTCAAAAATTAGCAGACGACGGATGTAGAACCCATCTAGCCCTGAGTTTACATGCAGCCAACAATGCAAAACGCTCGGCGATCATGCCTATCAACGAATCCAATACCTTGGAAATGTTGGCAGAATCATTAAGCTATTGGTACGAAAAAACCGGGGTGAGACCTACCCTTGAGTATACAGTAATTGAAGGTGTTAATGATGGTGTTCAAGAAGAAATTGATTTAGCCAATTTCGCAAGAAAGTTTCCATCAAAAATTAACCTGATTGAATACAACCCCATTTCCCTGGCAGATTTCCAACCAACCGGAAGATTGGATGCATTCGCTCGCGGACTGGAAGCGCGCAAATTAATTGTAAACGTTCGCAGATCCCGAGGCAAAGATATCGATGCCGCCTGCGGCCAACTCGCTAATAAGTTGAGTTAATAGCAATAAAAATAATTACTTTATTATAGGAAGTAACTTGGATTCTTCCCCGTTACGATGCTTTACTTTCAATAGATAATTGCCCGATGTTAGTTCCAACGGCAATTTGAAATCAATTTGGTTTTTCCGACCTGCCTCTATCTCCTTCAAAATCCTTCCCTGCATATCCATTAACGCTACTCCCAAAATATCATTTCCGTCTTCTACAGAAATTTGCATTACTTCACCTGCTTTAACGGGTACCGGTTGTAAACGTACGACTTCCGCTAATCGCCGTGCTTTACCCGTTACTCCCGCCTGCTCCGTTGGGGTAATTACCAATGAAAATCGATTGTCCTCTACCTGTAAATCGCTACTCTTGCGCTTAAACAAATAGGAACTTTCATTAATAACCTTAGTTTTAACTCCGGTCACCGCATCCAACAATTCAATCGTATATAACTCCTGTTGATCGCAAGTGTTGAAAGTAAATTTATAGCCAAAGGTATCCAACGTTTTTATTCTTAATGGAACCGTTATCGCATCCACAACCACATCTTCTCGTCTATCAATTCCTAACCATTCTTTATCCGCACTTATTGTTCCAACACCCAAATACCCTGCATACAGCTTATTCATATCCATGGCATCCACACCTTCTTTCGCCCCGTTAGCCGATTGATTCCACTCCAATAAACACTTATCCATCAACGGACTGGCCGATTCGTTTTCATACGAAAGTTTTATTTTCAACTGATTGCATGGTACGTTATTGGTCATGCGAAAAGCCGATACATTCGGTTGTGTATATACCCTATCTGCCTCATCGAAGGTCACACTAGGACTTGAACCTGTTGCAATCATAAACACCGAGGCACCCATTTCTATAATGCTCGATTGCGCTGTTGTGGAAGCCTCAAAAGCAGTAGAACCTGTTAACACTACACTTCCGCTGGATCTATCGTAAATGTTATACATCCGTTGCTTCGGTTCGTATACCAAATATTTATTGGCAACGTTACTGCGTGTTATTAAGTTAAAATCAACATTGGCAGGAAACGGATTAGAAATTAAATTATAACCTTTTAATGAACCAGAACCACTGTATGATAAATTCACTGTCTTACTTCCAGAATGAATTTGACCTTTAAAATCCATGGATCCCGCGGTAGCGGAAGCTAAATTATTACCTAAACCTTGAGTCCCCATACCACGGAAAAACAACAATACACCCTGCCCTACAGGAATTTTATTGGCCGAATTTCCAGAAGTGTAATTAGCCCACGCACTGGTACTTTCATCCCAATATTTAATGGAAGGAGCGCAATAAGAACATGATGTATTGAATGAGAAAAACGAATCTCTATTATCACCGCTATTTGTTCCACTAATTACAATATCATCGGTAATTTGAGAAATATTTACGGAATTCTTCATCGGAAAACCCACGGTTCTCCATGCTCGATTGCCACTGTTGTACATCTCCCATAACACTCCGCCTGTTATACTTCCATAAGTCTTTATCATACCTCTACCAGTGCCATTATTCCTTAATTGCAGGTAAGGAATCCACGAATTCCAATCAGCTGCACTACTACTAGCTGGACTATTAGAACTGAATGTGCCAAACATATTAGAATTATCTAAAAAACCATATATGCTTAATCGACCATTTAACGTAACATTATTGCCTCCGAATTCTGCATTAGGTGCGAATGTGGCATTATTTTTTACAACTACTTCTCCTGTACCACCAAGATTTGAGTTGCCAAATGCGATCGTTTGCTCTCTATCGTCTCCTAACTGAATATTAACACCGGCAACCGGAATTATATTACAACTTAACAAAAAACTTCCCCATGCACTGGTATTATAAGAACTCAATACTAAGCACCCACCTGTTCCAAATGAATTATTTGTGTATAATACCGAATTATACACATAAATTGATCCCCCATTTTGTACTTCAATTTCTATTGTATCGGTTCCAGAAAAACCCATTCTAGCGGAATCCATAAACCAGCCATACTGATACAAACTACTCACATTAATTGTAGATTTCGCAAATGATCCATTACCTTTGGTATAGTTAGAAAACCGTACATCACTATATCGGCCTATTAAGAGTTTGGAAACAGTTTGAGTGAATTTCCCCCCATTATATGGAATATTTACCAATTGAGTGTTCGTATTGTCAAAAATTAAATAATCCGAGTCATGAACAGATGTTCTCGTTGGTTCCCAATTCCCAGCGGTTTGCCAAACTGAATCAATTGAGCCTGTCCACTTGTAAGATCTCCGCACAGCAATAAATTGATTCGTATTTGAAAAATTAATGCTTGGTCGATTACTCAATAAGGTAGTTG
>CAYUNO010000269.1:0-3305 GCA_964446075.1 uncultured Flavobacteriaceae bacterium
CCTGCATAAATACCACCAGCAACAGTTTGACTTGGACCTGTACTTATGTAAGCGCGGTTGTTTAATATTCTACAGTTGTTAATCTCTAATAACTGACCTCCATTGATGCCACCGGCACGCGTGTCATTCCCATTTTGTATGGTGATACCATCAATGATACACTTAGTTGTATATCCAATATCAAGTACTCTTGTTTTTGCAGTGAATGGCGTTACGTCTGATTGTAAAATAGTCTTATCGGGTCCGTCACCTAAAATCGTTAAATTTTTAACACTTACTGGTGTTTTTAGGCTGTCTTCTGTGTAAATACCTTCCTTAATTCTAATCACATCTCCATCTTCGAGTTTTGAAAAACCTTCTTTTAATGTTGTGTAATCGCCTCCGGACTTAGCAACCGTGATAGATTTAATAAAATTTAATTTGATGGTTGCAGAACTATTTGCAGTACTATCTGATTTCCCGCCATTGGCAAAAGCAGCATCCGTGAAGGTAATTAATAACGACGTATCTGTTGAGTTATCAGTAGCAGATCCATCCAATACAAAGTCAACAGTTGAGTCAGTAGTAATGAATGCAGCTGCAGTCATTCCCGCAGGCACTCGGTCTACTTTAACCCCACCATTTGCAACTAAGTCTGTTCCCGCAGTTCCTGCGAATGTTTGACCCTTGTACTTATTGTGACGGATAGTGATGATGTCATTCACTGTACCATCATTGTTGAGCGATTCAGTTATTGAATTAGCGCTAAATTTCAGTGAAGGACCTTCTAAACTTACTTTAAGTTGCATCCAACCTTCGGTAGGGAATTCCTTTGAAGTGATCGTTTGATCTTCAGCAGCCCAATCGTAATACTGGTTGGTGTCCGTAACCGAACCTATGGAATTGGCTGTCAGGTAAATCCATCTCTTATATTGTTTTCCAAAACAAATAACACTTTGAGCGTAAGTTGGACTTTGTTTAGGCCCAATCCAATACGGTTTATTGTTGTACATTCCTGTGTACATGTAAACCCCGGACGACATCGGAGAAAAGGGTTTTTCAACAACCAAGTTGGGAGTTTGTGCAGATGCCTTACTTATTAGTAATAGCATTGCGGCGATAATTAATTGTAGTTTTTTCATTATATATTGAATAGGTTATTAAAATATTGTGCCGAATTTTTGTTGGAAAATCGATCTATAAAACCTTCACAAAAATAGGCTGTAGCAATCCAACGTGCCGGTTTTTAAGGGGCTAACAAATCCTAACATATACCTACTATTCTATAGTAATTTCAAGGGTTTTAGGTTTTTTATTAGAATTGAAATTTTCCTATCATCTTTGTAATGCATAATACGCAATTCGATATGTCCCGTTATATTATTTCTAAACTAGTTATAGGATTGTTTTTATTGTCAATCTCCGTTTCATTGAAAGCACAACTCACCGTAATTTCTTTCAATGTTCGATACGATAATCATCACGATTCTCTGAATGCATGGAAATACAGAAAAGACTCTCTTGCATCTTTTTTAATAAATCAACAACCCGATATATTATCACTTCAAGAAGTGTTACACAGCCAATTGTTGGATTTAGATTCATTACTCAATTTCGGAAATTCAGTTTCGGAATATACATGGGTAGGGGTGGGTAGAGAGGATGGGAAGCAAACAGGTGAGTTTTGTCCAATTTTTTACAAGAATAAAAAGTATAGAGTATTGGCTTGGGAAACACGTTGGCTTTCTCCAACGTCCTCCATACCTTCTAAAGGATGGGATGCCGCTTTGCCAAGAATCGCAACGATTGCAAAAATGCAAGAGTTACAATCCAATCGAGAATTTGTGGTTATAAATACCCATTTGGACCATCTGGGTGAATTAGCGCGATTGAATTCAGCGAAACTCATCGTAACTTGGTTGGATACATTAGCGGAAGAAGGAGTTCCTGTAATATTGATGGGGGATTTTAACGGCGATAGAAAATCAAGTCCCATACGTTGGATAAATGCTTCTCAACGATTAATCCTTGCTAATGCTTCTAAATCCACCTATCCAAGAGGAACCTTCAATGGATTTAATGATAGCCTCGCAAAACGTGGTCCCGAAATCGATTTTATTTTTTATTCCAATCAGTTTCTACTCTTGTCATCAACAATTGATTATACCCAACGCGGACCTGGGCTATTTTTATCGGATCATTATCCGGTAATTGCAAGATTTGATAACTCAGTGCCTACACTGAATATCAGTATTTGTAGTCCTCTAGCCTGGACTGTTCAGAAAATTAGAGTCCAAGCGGAGTTCCCACTGTCTGAAAAAAAATCCATAGGAGTAGTATTAACAAGACAAAATGTACTGTGGCAAACACAATCTGTTGGGTTAGAATATCGGTATTTTCCAACGATACGAAAAAACTCTAAATCTGGGTATTACGGAAATTTTACCAACGGTTTTGGAAAAGCAGATCATTACGGAAGTGGAATTTATTCTGCCGTTTCCGGAGGATTTTTACAACAAAGATTTTCGGGTAAAAACAGACGCTGGTTATTTGAAATCCAATTTGGCGGTAGAGCAGGGGTTATGTTAAAAGGTGATTTAGAGAGTGGAGGCGGTTTTGGTGGTCTATTGTATATTGCAGGACCTCTCAGCATTGTGGATTTTCGCATGAATATGGGGTATCGTTTTTAACAAATTAGAATCTATTAAATCAATGCTAAACTGGAAAAATAATGTAATCCCCATTTTTCTATTGTTGATATTTGTGTTGATGATTTTTCCTTTTCGTTGGGGAGAAATTGCTTTTTACAATAATCGAGTGGATCTGTTGGGTACAACATGGAGCGTTTCGCATGTTTCAAACGCCATTAGAGAAGGTCATAACCCCTGGTTTACCAATCAAATGCTGGCACCCGATGGAATCTCTTTACTCTCACATACCTCTGTTTTTATAATAGGTCTTTTCGATGTATTGATTCAAAATCCAGTATCATCAATAAATCTAGTTCTATTTCTCAATTTCGTTTTTTTAGCTTGGGGTTTCTATAAACTATCCTCAATTTGGATTACCGAACCATGGATGCAATTTTGTATTGCTGTAATGTCGGTTTTTACCGCTTACTATCAGGCAAAGTTCGGGATACATATCAACCTTGTATTGCAATGCACGGTGCCGTGGTCTGCCTACTATATTCTTACTTCTATAAATTTAGTCCATGTTCTATACGTTCATAATAAACTAAAATTATTGATAGGAATCCTGCTGGCGGGGATAGGATTGATTTTCGATTACTACACCATTGTTTCCCTTGTGTTTTTATTATTGCC
>CAYUNO010000270.1:0-3261 GCA_964446075.1 uncultured Flavobacteriaceae bacterium
AACAGGTCTTTTGCGTCATGCAAAATCGGTTCTCTCCACCTTCAAGGTGGTTGAAAAATATTATAGAAAACAACCAACTAGGCGCAATCTACCAGGTTTTAGTTCAGTGCTGGTGGAACAGAGACCAGCGATACTATGTACCCAATCACTGGCATGGTACCCTAAAATACGATGGAGGCGTTCTATTTACCCAATTTAGCCACTTCGTGGATCTATTATATTGGTTATTGGGCGATATCAAAGTCACTCACTCCAGACAACATCAGTTTAATCATCAATCGCTAACTGAATTGGCTGATGCCGGTGATTTTAATTTTGAATTTGGAAAAGCAGGTATAGGAAAAGGGACTTTTTTATATTCAACATCAGTTTTTGAAAAAAATTTCGAAAGTAGTATCACCCTAATTGGGGAAAAAGGTACTATTAAGGTTGGCGGACAATACATGAACGAAATCGAGTATTGTAATATACAAAATTATGAACTGCCTGAACTGCCTCCTACCAACCTGCCAAATAATTATGGGACCTATTTAGGTAGCGCTTCCAATCACGAATACGTTATTCAAGAAGTAGTTAACACATTGAAATTCAATGCGCCAATTCAAACAACTGCCTTGGATGGAAAAAGTGTTGTTAGTATCATCGAGCAAGTGCAAAATCTGGCTAAAAAAAATATTTGAAAATTTCTTAGGGGGTAAAGTTAAAACCCGTGTATTAGTCTCGAATATACCATTCCGGAAAACGCGTTTACTATGAAAGAACAACTGGAATCTAACCTTCTCACCAAATATGCAGCTGGATTAATGTCGGCTGACGAACTAAAAAAATTGGAAGAATGGTTAAAGAAAAACCCTCAGTACATGCCCACATTGGCTGTAATTCAAAAACAAGTTTCGGCAATGCTCCAACCCCAAACTTCAAGCTATGAACCCGCATAATTTGCCACCGCACGAAGACCCTGTATTTAAAGACATTTGGGATTTAACTGGTGAATACCAATATAAATCCGAAGTGGATACCGAAGATGCCTTGAAAAAATTCTTGGCTGAAAGAAATCAAAATCAACCCATGAAAGTGGTACATTCAACCAAGCGTTGGTTGAGTGTTGCCGCTGCTGTAGCTGTTTTATTAACTGGCGGATTTTTACTTTGGAGTAAAGTACAAAATACAAACACAATACTTACCGCCGGCGTTCGTAATACCAATTCCAATGAAATAAAAATCGAAACATTGGAAGATGGCACCATCGTTACACTCAATAAAAACTCACAAGTTTCTTGGGAATTTAACGGAAATGAACGTAAAGTAAAATTGGTAGGTATGGCTCATTTCGAGGTTGCTAGAGATGAATCCAAACCGTTTATCATTGAGGGTCAAAAAGGCTCTGTAAAAGTACTTGGAACTGGATTTGATGTAATTTCTTACCCCAACAAACACCAAAAAGTAATTGTGCATCATGGAAAAGTTGAAGTAAAAAACCAATCCAATGAAACAGCTATCCTCACCAAAAACATGAAAGCCGAAATTGATGCATCTGGAAAAACATTAGCTGTTTCTCAAATTGCCGATGCCAATTCTATTCAATGGGCCGATGGTAAACTGGTGTTTAAAAACACTCCACTTTCCGAAGTAATTGAAGCTATGGAAATATTCTATAACACCGAAATTGAAATCCCTGGAAATAGCCCCGATATTTTTCGTAAAGATCAAACTCCTCGCTACACAGGCAAATTCTTACAAGGTGAAGATGTAGAGTTAGCCTGCAAAATCGTAAGTAAGGCATTGAGCACCAATATAATACCTGCTAAAAACAACGTAGAGTATAACAGCCATTAAACGATTCCCAAAAATTTCAAGATATAAAATTACCTAAAATCGCTGGTTTAGGTAACTACATTTCAATATCAAAAGCCTAAAAATCGCTTGTACAATCAAACGATTAGACTGTTCTTATATACAACTTTAATGGCCTAAATATTGTCCATTAAAACAATACTAGCGCTTATTCGATAACTTTGTTATTCCCAATGCGGACGTTTTTTGCAATATTATCCATTACCTTAAGTGGATTTATCCATGGTCAAATTGCGTCTCATGGATTTATTCCCAACAAAGGCCAATGGGGAAATGACGACCCATGCATCGCAAGAGCCGAGATAACCAACGGTATGGTTTACGTCCTAAGGGACCGATTGAGAATCTACAAAACAAACCCAACCGATGCACATAAAAAACACTTAGCCCATCATTTTCAACACCATAAAGACAGCCAATTTATTGTCAAGCACGAAGTATTCGATATTTTCTTCGCAAACGAAAATGTTAAACCCATTGATAAAAATAGGGTTGAATTTTTTGAACCAATACCGGTTATTCATAATTACTATTACGGGAATAATCCAAATAATTGGATAACCCAAATTAGTCCATTTAACTCATTGATTATAAAGGATGTTTATCCCAATATCGACGTAAAATTCTATTTTAAAAACAATGAAATTGAATTTGACTGGATATTAAAACCTAGATCCAACCCAAATGCAATCACCATTAAATTTTCAAATCCCCTAAAAGGGAAAATTACTCCAAACGGGAATCTCAAAATTAAAAGCAACTTCGATTATTTTGAGTTAAAAAGACCAATAGCTTACAATCAATTTTCTATCAAAAAATTAAAAACTGTAAGTTGTAAATTCTCCAGAATTACCGATTCTTCTTTCACAGTTACACTTAATAAATACGATTCTAACCAAATTTTAATTATCGATCCAGTACTCGTTTTTAGCACATACAGCGGATCTAGAGGTGATAATTTCGGATTCACCGCCACCTATGACTCGTCCGGCTGTTTATATGCCGGAGGAATTGTAGATGCTGAAACCAGACCTTACCCCGTCACCACCGGTGCATTTCAAACAAAATACGGTGGATCTGGATCCGGTTCTGAACCAGTTTACCTCGCTTGCGATGTATCCATATCGAAATACAGCCCAGACGGCACAAAATTATTGTATGCAACCTATCTCGGTGGATCAGACGATGAATACCCACACAGCTTATTTGTGGATCCACAGAACAACCTCCTGATACTCGGAACCACCCTTTCCACCAATTTTCCTATTCATAAGGATTCCAACGTTCAAAATTCGCTAAGAGGGGGTTACGATATCTTCGTTACTAAACTCAATAATTCTGGCTCCCAACTCCTTGCTGGAACCTATATAGGAGGTAATAATTCCGATGGTTTTCAAGACGAATTCG
>CAYUNO010000271.1:0-3256 GCA_964446075.1 uncultured Flavobacteriaceae bacterium
CCTTTATATACAACTAAGGATATCATAAAAATGTTGCCTCATGCACATCCTTTCTTGTTAGTTGATAAAATATTAAGTAAAGACGAAAAATCTGTAGTTGGAGTAAAAAACATCACATACGATCAACCTTTCTTTAATGGTCATTTCCCAGGTGATCCCATCATGCCAGGGGTATTACAACTCGAGGCTATGGCACAAGCAGGTGGTATTTTAATTCTAAGTACTGTGGAAGATCCTGAAAATTATGGCACTTATTTTTTAAAAATCGATAATGCGAAGTTTAAAGACAAGGTTGTTCCCGGAGATACTTTGATTATGAAGTTGGAATTAATTGAACCCGTTCGAAGAGGCTTGTGCGTTATGCGCGGAAGAGCATGGGTTGGGGAAAAATTGGTGTGTGAAGCTGAAATGATGGCACAAATCGTTAAACTTGCATAAATCTAACCCCAGGCTATCATGATTCAACCCTTGGCTTACGTTCACCCTACGGCAAAAATTGCTGATAACGTTGTTATTGATCCATTTGTTACCATTCATGCCGATGTTGAAATAGGCGAAGGCACTCATGTAATGTCTGGCGCAGTTATTTTCAAAGGAAGCAGAATTGGTAAACACTGTAGAATTTTTCCAGGTGCGTCCATTGGTGCTATTCCACAAGATTTGAAGTTTGAAGGTGAAGAAACTCAAACAATTATCGGTGATAATACAACCATCCGAGAATTTGTAACCATTAATAAAGGAACAAAAGCATTAGGGTATACAAAAGTTGGAAGTAACGTTTTATTAATGGCTTATGTGCACTTGGCTCACGATTGTATCGTTGAAGATAATTGTATTTTGGCAAATAGCGTTCAAGTAGCTGGCCATGTGCATATTGGAGAATCTGCCATTTTAGGGGGATCTGCATTGGTACATCAATTTGTGAAAATTGGTAAACATGCCATGGTGGGTGGAGGATCCCTAGTAAGAAAAGACGTTCCGCCTTTTACCAAAGCAGCTCGCGAACCACTCAGTTACGAAGGTGTTAATTCCGTTGGTTTGAGACGAAGAGGCTTTTCAACGGATAAAATCGCAGAGATTCAAGATATATACAGAGTCTTGTTTGTAAAGGGCTTTAATGCTACAAAGTCAATTAAAATTATTGAAACTGAATTTATACCTACTACAGAAAGAGATGAAATATTATCCTTTATTAAAGAGTCTGATAGAGGGATAATGAAAGGATATGCTAGTAAGTAGCTATGAAAATAATCGTAGAAAACTGCGGAAAGAGTTTTCATAGGCATTGGTTATATAGAGATATTAATTTTGTATTCGAAATACCTAACCAAGGCACTTCCAATAAAATTGCGCTATTAGGTTCTAATGGAAGCGGCAAAAGTACTTTTGGGTTGATGTTAATTGGTCAAGTCATTCCCACAGAAGGTAAGATTACTTGGATAGACGATAAAAATAATAACATGTCTTCTTCGGACATTATTTCATCGTCCATTTTGATATCACCAGGATTAGAATTACCAGAAGAACTAAGTTTATCAGAATGGTATAATTTACATAATTCACTACGCGGATTTTCTTATGGTTTCAATTTGTCAACGCTATTAAATCTATGCAGCTTCCCTAAGAGTACATTGTCTAAGTCACTAGCGACTTTCTCAAGTGGTATGAAACAAAGAGTAAAATTGGTAACCGGATTTTTCACCCAATCCTCTTTGTTATTTTTAGATGAACCATTATCTAACCTTGATGATAAAGGAATTTTGTTGTTTAATGACCTAGTTCAATCCAATTCAGAGAATCGTCTAATTATTGTTGCTTCCAATAGACGCGATGAATACGAATTTTGCGATACTGCGATCAAAATTCAGAATGGCGGGATTGAAACATTCTCGCTGAAATAAAGTAAGTAATACAATTAAATTACTTTGACTTAAGTTTTATCTATTAATCAATAATTTCCCAGTTGAAATAATTTGATTGGTACTGTATGCCTTAACAAAATATACTCCGTTTGGCAATTGTCCAATACCAAAACCTACTCCAGTTTCCCCAGAATTTATTACGGTTGATATAATAATTTTACCGTTTATATCGGTTGCTTCTATTTTACTGATCGAAGAAAATTCTGGAATTTCAATAAATACATTAGTTGTAGCAGGATTTGGATATATTTTCAGCGATGAAATTTCATTATATAATGTAGTATTACCCAAATTTGACTTTATCGATTTTAAGGAATTGGCCCATACCAATCCTCCTCTACCTAAGCCCGCTATAAATTCAGGAATTGAATCTCCATTAATATCGGCTAAATCGGGTGTTAACAAATACCCCATTCTTCCGGTAATTGAATCCCCCTTATGGGTATAGGATTTAAACCATTGGGTATCACCTACC
Organism: uncultured Flavobacteriaceae bacterium; assembly: GCA_964446075.1. Classification (GTDB taxonomy): domain Bacteria; phylum Bacteroidota; class Bacteroidia; order NS11-12g; family UBA955; genus JAGKXC01. The sequence goes on from CAYUNO010000271.1 coordinate 2,398, forward strand.
AAAGAATCGGTAATTGAATGTCCGTGAATCCGATACAATAATGGGGTACCATGAGCAGTTCCCAAAACCATCTCCATTTTACCATCATTATTTAGATCTGCAATTCGCGGTACTGCGTTTCCAAAACTGATAAAACCAACTGGATTTATATCGTATCGATACTCGTTTGCCTTTGCACCAAAAGCGCTACTGTGAAACCTCTCAAACTTACCATTTCCATCATTTTTAAAGGCTACCACTTTACCATTATAAAAACCCACTAATAAGTCATTTTTACCATCATTATTGAAATCATAAATACAAGGAGCTGCACCACTTTCTCCCAAAATACCTGATTTCGGAATAATATTATCTGATTTAAATACCCAATTGACCGGTTTGGTCACACCGGCAGTATTTTCAAAATACACCACCCTACCAGACCTAACTCCAATTAACAAATCTTGATCGCCATCGTTGTCTACATCCCCCACAGCTGGAATTGAATGATGAAATAGCGAATCATTGCTTTTTGATATTGATAGGTAATCCTCATTTTCCAAAACAAATACAGCAGAATCCTTTTTCCCTTTATTTAAAAATAAGGTTAATTTATCTCTAAGTCCTTTGGTTATAGCATAATCGCCATTGTTTGCAATGAGTAAATCAAGATCTCCATCGGCATCCACATCTACAAATACAGGTGCTGATTTGCCTCCAAAATCTAAAGATTTATCAATCAAAAAATTAGTTCGTTGAAATTCAAATTCTGTTTTACCCAAGGTTCCTTTATTTTTATAATACCAGACCTGTTGAGTTTCTTTACCATCCGGTACACCATTGGGCGCCACAATTAAATCCGGTAAACCATCTCCGCTCG
>CAYUNO010000272.1:0-3234 GCA_964446075.1 uncultured Flavobacteriaceae bacterium
ACATTTTTTTCGATGGATACAGACATTGGGAATTTGGTAGCTGGGAATCATTACAAAAATACAGCACAGAATCTGGGTCGATTATACAATTCTCTCACATTTTACATAACAAACCCTTATTTACCTCAGCAGCTCAATTAGTAAAAAAACCGCGCTTCATAAAAATTGAAAAATATTGTGTACCCCCAGTAAACGGGAAATTATCTCTTTGGTTTTTTCAACATTTATTTCAAGAAATCGACTTAGTATTAAGAACTATAAACTCAACGGTTAGAAGTATACACGCAAGACCTATATTCTTATTTGGTAATCAAGCCGACTTACTTAACATACAATTGGAATTCAGCAACGATGCAATTGCCGTAATTTCTGTAGGCAGAGCGGTAGAACCAGGTACATTTTCAATGAATATTTACCAAAAAGACCGATTGTTTTCCGTGGATTTCACCGATAACACACTTAAAGAGTTTCGCACGCTTGAAAACAGCAACCAATTAACTTTACATGAAGAATTATCAAATGATGTAAGCGAGTCCAGTGATTTTAAACAATTGGTAAAGATTGATCGAGTTGTAATGCCGTTTGATATTTGGAAAATGGAGATTAGAAACTTTCAAGAAAATATTGAAAAAAGACTTACTCCAATATCCAGTATTGACAATGGGTATGAAGTCACCTTTTTAATTGAACAAATTATAGAACGTATTCAACGTAAATATCAAGAGGTTTAATTGGATTTACTTATTTTCGCAAAGTGAACCGATTACATCTCCTATCCTGTTTAATATTTTTTGGGGTTCTTGGTATTACAGCCTGTGAAAAAAAATCGGATCAAACGCCTTCCTTCTTAAGTATTGACAGTGTAAACGTTGATGTAGCCCCAGCTCAAGGGAATAATATTCACGAGATTTCCGCTTTGCAAGTTTACGCCAATGGCGATTTTTTGGGGTTATTCGAAATACCATTTAAAATACCGGTTTTAAAAACTGGAAAAGTTAAGTTTCAGTTTATTCCTTACGTTCGATTAAATGGAAGCAAAAATCAATGGGCACCTCATAGATGCTTTACTTCCAGGGATACAATATTAGAAATCAATCAGTTAAAGAATACAACCATTGTTCCTACTTTTTTCTTCAAAGACAACGTACTGGTTCGATTTGAAGAAGATTTTAATGATGGTAATTCCAAGATGAAGGCAGTTATATTGAATAAAGGAGACTCTTTATTTGTTGAATCAAGAGACTTTGATTTAAATGGAAGATTTAAAACCAAATCTCCCGTTTTTATTGCACGTTTCAACGACCAAGATACATTAGCCTTTATGGACTTTGGTACATTTGAATCATTCCCCAATATGCCTTCTGATGGAAAAAGTGTTCAATTTGATTTTGATATTAAGGCAGATTTGCCCGTTCAATTATCCATCGTGCGTACAATTAGTGGAGGTGTAACCGAAGTTGTCCCCTACTTATATATCAATCCTACCGATGGGAAATGGAAGCGTTTTTATGTGGATTTGGTACATGAATTAAGTGGCCAATTAGGTACTGTAACAGCGCAAATTTTATTTAGTGTAAACAAACCGGCAGGAAAAATAGCAGATCGCGAAATTTGTTTGGATAATCTTCGTTTAAGTTATTTAAAGTAAAATGAATAAACGCAGACAACAACTTTTGCATTTAGCGGCCGATTGGATTGCTGCATCTATTAGTTGGTTGGGCTTGTTTTTTTTTAGAAAAAATGTAATTGAAGCTACCAAACACGGATACGAAATACCTGTAAATCAAGACCAAAATCTATATTGGGGGTTGATTTTAATTCCTATTGCTTGGATAGTGTTATACACTTTAAGTGGTTATTACAATCATATTTTTAGAAGATCAAGATTAAAGGAACTTGAGTTTACCTTTAATCATACATTTATAGGTGTAACGGTTATCTTTTTTGCGCTAATTTTAGATGATAGCATAAATAGTTACATCGACTATTACGAATCGGTTGGAGTCTTATTTTTGCTACATTTCGGAGCAACCTTACTGTTTCGATTAATTGTTGCTACCCAAACAATTCACAATATAAAAAATAGAATTTGGGGATACCCAACAATTATAGTAGGTTGCGGTGACAAGGCAGTAAATTTATATCATGAACTTGTTTCTCAGAAAAAGTCTGAGGGATTCTTCATTCAAGGTTTTGTGGAAATTTCCGATAGCTATTCAAAATCATTCTCTAAAGATTTAAACATCTTGGGGACATGGAATGACTTGCCCAAGTTAATAGCGCAATACAACATTGAAGATATTATTTTGTGTCCTGAAACATCGGAGAATTACCAAGTCACTGAAATTATCGACTGCATTCAAAATGAGAATGTGCATTTAAAAATTATTCCCGATCACTTCAGTCTTGTTTTAGGAATGGTGAAAATGAATAATATTTTAGGCACCATGTTGGTTGAAGTAGATTTCGAGGTTATGCCAACATGGCAAAAAATAGTTAAAAGAGCAATAGATATTTTTGTTTCCATCATCGCAATTGTATTCTTAATACCCATTTACATTATTATCGGCATTGCCATAAAAATAGATAGCGAAGGACCTATTATCTTTAAACAAGAGCGAATTGGTTACAAAGGCAAATCATTCAAAATACTCAAATTCCGTTCGATGAAAAACAATGCAGAATCCAACGGAACTCCCAAACTAAGTCATGACCAGGACGAGCGTAGAACAAAAATCGGTATTTTATTAAGACAAACTCGCTTGGATGAATTGCCTCAGTTTTTCAATGTGTTATTGGGTCAAATGAGCTTAGTTGGCCCCAGACCAGAACGGAGTTTTTTTATCGACCAAATAGTTTCTATTTCTCCTATTTACAAAAGGCTACACCGTATTAAACCGGGTATTACATCGTGGGGACAAATAAAATACGGATATGCATCCAATGTTAATGAAATGGTTGATCGAATGAAATACGATATTCTTTACCTTGAAAACATGTCCTTGGGATTGGATTTTAAAATAATGGCATATACTGCTTTAATCATGATTCAAGGTCGAGGAAAATAACCCGTTAATAGAATTGGTTGTTATCCATAACTCATTGATTCCTTAAATTCGAAAGTAGTTTCGTAAAAACAATGGCAAATACTCCTATTTCTTCCATTTGGCGCTTAGTTCGAATAGAGAAACGTAATATTCGTTATCTCTTTATCTACGCCATCTTGGCTGGTGC
>CAYUNO010000273.1:0-3233 GCA_964446075.1 uncultured Flavobacteriaceae bacterium
CAATGGAGTAGATCGGGTAGGGTATATCGTTTACACTTCATTTTCTATGCCCGTCAAAATTGTTGTAAGTGGGTATACCAATGGCCAAATCGCTTCGGTTGACACTACGTATTACAAGATAAAACCCTTGCCTGATGTCTTAATTTTAAACCAGAGCATTTCAAAAACAACAGGTGCTCAATTACAGGTAAGCCTTCCATTGGAGTATACACATTTATCTTGTACTTACTCGATCCTAAGTGGTGAGATTGGAGATGAGGATTCCATGCCATTCAGTGGGAATAAGATCACGCCGAATATGATTTCAAAACTAAAACCCGGTAAAAAGGTTTCGGTTAAATTGGTCGTAAGGAATAACTCAAACAACCGCATGAACCTAATTGAAGGTTTGCTTGAGATTGCGCCCTAAAACATTGTCTAACGTTAAATTTCCCACTATGAGAATCAGTCTAATTGTTGTGTTCATGCTGTTAGTATCCATAGGATTTTCTCAGCAACTTCCGAAGGCCATCCGTGTTCATTTTACAAATTTCATCGAAATGCATACAGATTCCCAAATACCCTTGGATAGTGCTTTTTATTTTCCAGATGTACAAAGCTATGAAACTACAGATTGTACTTATTTGTTAGATTTTCAATCGAACGAATGTTCAGTGTATTTTGAGGACTCTTTGGTCGGAAAAGCTCCTATTATATCTGTTCAACAAGTTGAACCAACCTACAGGACTGAATTTGATGTGTGGGAATATATCATTAAACTAGATGATGTTTCCATCGATACAGAAATACGGATCAGTATTGAAAGTAATAGTTTTTTATACAGTTATGGACTGGATGATATTAATGATCGCATTATTCAATTTCCAATTAGTACTGTTATCACTGTAAGTGAATAGATAATATTAAAGAACGTACGCAATGAATAGATTCCTCGTCATTTTTATCTCTTGGTACTTTACCTGTGTAAATTCAGTTGGAATGGCTCAGTACCAAAAAGTAATTGATACAAATTATCCGTGGTATACAGATATTATTAAATACCTAGAACCTACAGGAGAAGGCAAAAATGTAATTACAGCGTCTAGTTATGAAATTGTTCCAATTGATGAAACAGTGGATTTTTCTAAACAATTGGTCTTTTTAAATGACGATCGCTTGCGCTTCATTTTTCCTGAAGCGTTGAATAAAATGAGAAATGAATACGGTAGAAAAAAATTGAAACATGACCATAAAATTTGTGAGCGAATAGCAAATTCCTATGAAAATAGTTTGCCTGCAACCGAAACCACATCATACAGCTTGTATATTCCAGCGTATTATGCGAATATTATTAACAATTTTGAGGATAAGGAAAGGGCATTCTGTGATTATTTGATTGATTTGGCAACGGTTATGGATGTTAATTTTTACAGTCTGACGAATGCAAAGGCGACAAAATTTGGATTTTATTTGAAACGGGATCAGGATAATAATTATTCGTTCCTTTTGGTGGTAAAGTGATTGCCTCATTTATATTTTTATCCGACTTACACATCTCTCAAAAAATCCCCAATCCCCAATCTAAATTCCCCGGCTTACAACCTTGCAAGAAAAAGGTGTTGGCTCGGAGTCGCGTTTAAATTTGAACAAAATTTTTACGTATGACTAAACGATTTTACAAACAAAACAATTTATAGTATGTGGACTTGCCCGATTACATAGAAGCAGGCTTGGGTACATACAACAATCTATTAATGGTCGATGGTTCCGATGCATTTTTAGATATATTGAGTAATCATGGCAATGCGATAAGCTTGAAATTAGAAACATCGCCATTTGAAACAGCCCAATATACCTTGGTATCTGAACGCTTGGGAATGAATTTAGGTGTTTTAGACCGGGTAGGACATGCACAGGTAGACTATGGGATGTATTACAGAATCCCTGAATTATCAAACCACCGCATGTGGTTATGTCCTGTCACTGAATATGTTTTTGACGGGGCCTATCCCGACAAAATTTGGGTGGAGGTAGTGAATAATTAAGCACAAGGTGTTAAATTTAAATCAATAATAACCATGAGAAAACTTGAGAGATTGGAATCATTCATGATGAGAGAACAAATAATATTGTTCCTAGAAAAGATAAATTATACCTATCAATTGGAGGAAGATACCGAAGAGCAAACCGTTATAAAATTAGGAGTGCAATTAACGGTAGGGGCCTCCACAGGGTTGGTCATTGTACATAATAGGGAAGGGTTAGTAGAGTGTTACGCTACTGGGCACTTTCATTGTGAAAATTTCTAGTAAACCAAGTCAATTCCCATTTACACCTCAACCAACTTTTTAAGATGATTTGTATGGATTTTAAATTAATTCTTATTTTTATCTGTTCACTTTAAAGTTAGACAGTCTAATCAATTACATTTATGTAACTTTTTTTAATTATGAGTAGAATTTTTGCAATCAAGTGTGTAGTTTCGGTATTTTTTCTTTTTATCAGTTTTTCGTTCGATTCACAATTACTACTAACTAGTTGTTCCGAGTTGGATTTAAGAGAAAATACTTCCGATTCATCAAAAATTGTTTCTAGAATACCGAATCACAAAAACATGGAGTTTTTGAAGTATATTCCAATCGATGATTTTAAAGGGTATTTTTTCGTAAGAGTCTATGGGTTTGAAGGATATATAAGCAGATCGAGTGTGAACTATGATATAAACTATTATCTGTCGTTTAAACCAGGAATAACCACATTGAATTCAAATAATATAGAACAAGCCAAAATTGTATTTTCCGAAAATAAACGAAAAATTGATGAGGAGAGAATATGGTCAGTACAAAATGTTTTTCAAAATGAAACTTTTAGTGATTTAATGACCAATCTACAAAATATTCTTCCCAAAGATGAAGTAGTCGAAAATAAAAATGAAGGCGGTGGTTATTGTATTAAGTCATTAACCTCGTACAATTTAGACGCAGTTTCAAGTTCTCTTTCTACGTTGATGAAGAATATGATAAATAATGAATTTTTAACATTAGAGAAATTCTTTGGTATTGATTTAACATTGTTGCATAGTGACTCGGGACCGGCTTATTTCCCGGGTTCAAAAACCATAATTACGGGAAATAAATATATTAATTTTAGTTTAAAAGCTCGTCAAAATGCAAAGTACGTTAATGAAGTATACAAGGCAGTATTAGCTCATGAATTTGCACATGGGTTGCAAGATGTTAATGGAATGTTTGACT
>CAYUNO010000274.1:0-3226 GCA_964446075.1 uncultured Flavobacteriaceae bacterium
TTAATATTTGCTTTAAGGTAGTATTATCTAAAGGTTCTAATGCCGCTAAAACGGGCAGTCTACCAATTAATTCAGGAATTAACCCAAATTTCTTCAAATCTTGCGGAGTGATTAAACTCAACAAACCCATTTCTGAAATCTCTTTATTATCGGCTCTTCTAAATCCAACTGCGTTGTTTTGAACTCTGCGACCAATAATATCTTTAACACCATCGAAAGCACCACCGCATATGAAGAGAATCTGACTGGTATCTACTTTAATATACTTTTGATCTGGGTGTTTTCTACCTCCCTCCGGAGCTACATTAGCAATAGTGCCTTCCAATAACTTCAGAAGTCCTTGTTGAACACCTTCGCCACTTACATCGCGTGTTATGGAAGGATTGTCGCTCTTTCGCGCAATTTTATCGATTTCGTCTAAGTAAATAATGCCACGTTGTGCTTTTTCAGCGTCATAATTGGCTACTTGCAATAAACGGGAAATAATGCTCTCAACATCTTCACCTACATAACCAGCCTCCGTTAGAACAGTAGCATCAGCAATACAAAATGGAACATCCATGATTTTGGCCAAAGTTTTAGCCAAAAGTGTTTTGCCGGTTCCTGTTTCGCCAATTAAAAGAATATTGCTTTTTTCTATTTCAACCTCGGAATCGGAGTTGAATTTATTATTCAAACGCTTGTAGTGGTTATAAACCGCAACACTCAATACTTTTTTAGCCCAATCCTGACCAATAACGTATTGGTCCAAGTGTTCTTTTATCTCCTTAGGCTTAAGTATTTTACCAGAAATTCCCTCCGTTGATTGATTGCTTTTGGTTGGCTTGCTGTTTTCCTCTGTCTTGCCAGACTTTTTCGGTGAAACAATACCCTCAGCTACCAGTTCTTTTTCTAGGATTTTTCCAGCTTGATCAACGCAGTGGTTGCAAATATTGCCTTCTAAACCTGAAATCAATAATTCTGTTTCGGTTTTTTTCCTCCCGCAAAAGGAACAACTTTGCTCCTTGTTTTTCATAGTGTTTTATTTAGCTCTGCGACTCAAAACTTCATCAATCATGCCATATTCTTTGGCTTCATCAGCAATCATCCAATAATCACGATCACTGTCTTTTTCTACTTTCTCGTAGGGTTGACCGCTATGATGAGCGATGATATCGTACAACTCTTTTTTAAGTTTGGAAATCTCTTTGTATGTAATTTCGATATCCGATGCTTGACCATTTGCTCCCCCTAATGGTTGGTGAATCATAATTCTGGAATGGGGTAGAGCGGTGCGTTTTCCTTTTTCTCCCGCACACATCAATACTGCTCCCATGCTAGCCGCCATACCTGTACAAATGGTTGCAACATCCGAACTAATGTACTGCATGGTGTCGTAAATTGCTAATCCAGCGTAAACACTTCCACCGGGAGAATTAATATAAATTTGAATATCGCGATTAGGATTGGCACTCTCTAAAAATAATAATTGCCCCATGATGATATTCGCTACATCATCATAAATTGGAACCCCTAAGAAAATGATACGATCCATCATCAAACGTGAGAAGATATCAATCACGCTTGCATTCATTTGTCTTTCTTCGATGATATTTGGTGTTAAACCATAAATTCCACCGGCGTGTTGAGAAACAATTTTCTCATATTCCTCAACGCGTAGACTGTTAATGCCCAAATGCTTGGTAGCGTATTTTTTAAATTCTTTTCCGTGATCCATAGGGTTGATATTATTGTATAAGTAACAAATCTAACTAAGTTTGGTTCTAATTATTCACCGTGAGCCGCTTTATGTTCATTTATATGTTTGAAGTACCCATCTACATCGGTTTTCAAAGTTTTTATCGTAACCATCTCCTTCACTGCATCGTAAGCCTTACGGTAAATAACACGATCAGACATTTGCATAACAAATTCACGGTCCTGTAAACGTTTTGCTACGGTCTCCTCCAAGAACTGATCCATCATGCCAACCGTTAAGCCGTATTGACGATACATACCAATAAAGTAAATTCTAGCTTCTTCACGAATGTCATCCGCGGTAGCTTCTAACTTCTGATCAGCAGCAATTTTATCGATAACTAATCTACGTTGAAGAGCACTTTTTTCTTCTTCGTATTTTTCTTCGATGTTATCAAAATTATAATCTTCGCCTTTTGTAGTAATCAACCAACGCTTTAAAAAGGCATCTGGTAGAGAAATTGGATGTTTTTCTAATAGTAAATGTCCAATTTGATGATCTAACCACAAATCCGCTTCGTTCTTGTAATATTGAATTAAGTTGTTTTTAATTCGCTCACGATATTCTTCCTCACTTGCAGGAATATCATCGCCAAATAATTGTCTGTAATATTCTTCGTTTAATTCAGATTCTGTACGACGTTTTATTTCTTTGATTTCAACTTGGAAATTATCGCTTAAGTCGGCAACGCCTTCTTTTGCAATAGCTAAAGTACTGGAAATTACGGTTTCGTTGTTATTCAACAAATCTTTTAAATTAGCTTTTACAACATCCCCAACTTTTTTGCCGATGAAAGCTTTTTTCAATTTAGCGTTTTCAACCAAATTTGGAACAAAACTAATTTGCTTCTCAGCGATGCCGCCTTCCAATATATTTCCATCATCGCCTAATTCGGTGACGGTGGCATAAACGATGTCCTCGTCTTCGGATTTTTCAACATCTTCTAATTTGCCGTTACGTCTACGACTGTAATTGATATCATCTGTAACTTCTTTTTCACCAACTTCAATTTCAAATAAATCTAAGTTGTCTTTTTTGCTAACTGCAAATTCAAAGTGTGGTGCTAATCCTAAATCAAATGCGAATTTGAAGTTTTCTGAATTGTCGATATCCAACTCACTTTCAATTTTATCACTGGCGATAGGATATCCCAAAATATCAAGTTTCTCATCGGTGATATATTTATTCATGGCGTCGGTTGCCAATCGTTGAATTTCATCAGCCAAAATGTTTTTACCATACATCTTATTTATCATTCCCATTGGAGCCTTACCAGGTCTAAAACCTTTTATTGCGGCTCTCTTTTGTAATGATTTTAATTCTTTTTCTACAGATTCTTGATAATCAGATTTGTCGAGTGCAATGACTACTGTAGCGTTTAGATCATCGTGTTTTTGAAATTCGATATTCACAGGATTGTATATTTTTTGGTTTGACCATAAACAACACAACCCTTTGCAGGGTTGTGTTGTTTTGGTGGTGCACGCG
>CAYUNO010000275.1:0-3215 GCA_964446075.1 uncultured Flavobacteriaceae bacterium
CAGCAAAACCACCGATTAGTAGGCACCTATTGGAATGCCAATGAATTTCATTCCCCGCTCGGTGCACCCATTTATGGTTGTGTAAATTTGAGTAATCCATACAAAAACATCCATCAAAAAGAAGTGGTTTTTCTTCGATATGCCTACTTAAAGCGTTGGACGAATAATACAGTTTCGGAATTTCGACTAGAGCCTGGTTTAGATCTAAAAACCAATGATTTTTTACTCTCTTTCGGTTTATATTTCCGATTTATTATTGGAGATTGGTCCAGTTACAACCCCTAAAATCGATAACCCATTCCCCATTCAATATAATCGGCTGCAGATAAGTGTACCTTTAATCTTGCGGTTAATATCAACTTGGAATTAACTAAATAACTCAAACCTAATGCTTGAAAATACCTTCGTTTTGAATCAGAAGGACGGTATAAGTAAAACCCAACATCGGTTAATACACCCACTCTTCCAAAAACATATCGATTTCCAACAATTGCCGCTAATTCCGTTGTTTTAGCAAAGTTATACTGAGGCAACGGATTGGGCTTATTGTATTGATAGGTTCTATCTAAGAATACTGTTAATCCTACATGGGGATGCGCCGAATACGAACGTAAATTTTTATTGGTTGTAAATTCATCGTATTTGTACTGTCTCTCCGCTAACATTTCAATTATCCCTACGGCGAAATTTGCCTCTTCATCAATCTCCATTTGCCTACGTCCAACCCGCAAACCACCTATGATATCCCAAGTTCTATAAATAACACCGTTTTTTGTTATTAAAGTACCTAAAATTCTTTTCTTTAATCCCTGTTCAATGCTGGCATTTAACTCCTTTATCCTGGTTGAATGTTCTTGGATCTTCAACCATTGGTTCGTTGATCTATTCCTATCGCCGAGCGCAGACTGCGATTCTTGAAGATTAATTTCAAATTTATACCGATACGATAAGGACAAATAAGGCATGTTTACCCCCAAATTAGGCTGACTCCAATTACCATTCGAAAAATGAGTCATTCCAATATTTATTTGGGCGGTAGATCTACTATTTGAAACATTTGTTGGCCAAATATCCCGTTGAATTCCCAATCGCATCATCCCATTGATATGGGAGCCAATGGCAATATTTTTAGTATTTTCCAAGGAGTAGGGTTTACTTAAATAACCACCACCCATTCCAACGGTAAAACGCGTTTTTTGCGTTTCACCCGCAGGAATAAATAAAGAAAATCCCAGTCCAACTGCAATACCAGCAGCTGGGCTGCCTAAATTCTGATAATTTAAAGTTGTTCCGTAATACAGGGGTTTTTTAAACTGATTGGGATGAAAACGATTTCGCAACATAGAACGCTGAAAATGAACCTGTACCCCATACGTATGCTGATACAATTCCTGCATTCCCTGAGTATGAGCGGCTAAAAATCCGCGCATTACTTCTACTTGAAAATAATCCGATAAATCCTCCTTTATTCTGGAGGTGTCCGAAGTTCCATTTAACGAAACACAGTTATCCGCCTTGACAAAGGTGGATGATAAACCCAGTAAAATTGAAAGCCCGCAATTAAATACTCTAATAATCACGGAGTATCGGAGACTATTTGGTTGACTTATCGGTGGCTAGCACCATTTTAATACCTAAATTGGCTACCACTTGCATTACGTCTACCATGTCTTGAACCTCCAAATCTTTTTCTAAACGCAATACCACGTTTAATCCATTTTGTGGATTTGCAGGATCAGCGTACTTATCGCGTTCTTCAGTAAGTATAGCCTCCATATCTTCAAATGCAACCATTTTTTGCTCAAAATAAATTTGAACCTGTTCATTCTCAGTACCCTTACCGGCTACTTTCACAGTAATGGGCAACGTTTTTGTATGAACTGCTGTTGTGGTTTTTGCTTTAGGAAGCGTAATATTAATAACATTGGGATTTGCCAACGTAGAAGCAATTAGGAAGAATAACATCAAGAAAAACATGATGTCGTTCATCGCCGAAGATTCAACTTCCGCTTCTTCGCGCCTTCTTCTTCCAATTTTCATAGTTTAAAAATTAATGGTTAGACTTAGTAAGTAATTCCATCAACTGCAATGATTGCTCCTGCAATCTTTCAGCAAACTTATCAATCTTACGCATAAACAATTGATAACCAAAGAAAGAGATTATACCCACCAATAAACCCGCAAAACTGGTTACTAACTTAATATACAAACCATCGGCGATAGCACCAATCTCCAAACCACCCACTTGAGCAACGGTATAGAAAATATTAATTACCCCCCAAATGGTTCCCACAAATCCCAACATCGGTGCAATACGAGCAATAAGACTTAAATAAGACAAGTTACCTTCCATGGCACTCAATTCAATATTAGCTCTGGTCTCCATAGCGCTTTCAATTTCACGCAAATTCGCACCCAATAAATTTAATCCGGTAGCCATCATTTGTGCCTGAGCAGTATTGGTTCTGGCACACAACTGATAAGCAGAATCAAATCGATTTTCTTTCAAATTATCCTTGATTGCGCTGACCAAGGTAAGATCAATCTTTGAGCGATTATTGATATAAATAAATCGTTCGATGATAAAATAAATGGTTAACAATACGCACACGGCCAATAAACCCATTACGAATCCACCTTTAACCATGATCGATAACATGGGAATTCCTTCTTCGGCAACTTTAGCAGCCTGTTGTTGTTGTTGAGCTGCCGCTGCTGGATCCACATTGGTTCCTGCGGTTTGTAGCAATGTTAATAATGAAAGCAACATAAATTCAAATTAAATGTAGTGGTTGATAAATCAACGTTTAAACCTCCGAAAAATTATCCCCAATATTGGGATTATTTTAACTCAGCAGCACCACCACTGAGCACAAATTTGGTCACATCGGACCCTTCTAAATCCAATCGACGTATTTTATCCTTATGAATGATTATCATCTCACCAGAAAATGCATAACTATATGGCAAGTATACCGAAACATAATCGGGCATCTCTATAGCATCCAAGGATGTTTGAGTCATAAATCCCATTCGAAATAATCCCGAAGAAACTTCTACAACTACGGGTTTATTAAATTTCTTCTTTTCACCTACAAAAGCATGGGTTAAGTCTTTGGTGGTACCAAAAATTAAATTTAATCCTGGAGCCTTTTCAATAATTCCCTCAAAAAATTCCATAATCTGCTGAGCAATTACCCCCTTAGTAAATACTC
>CAYUNO010000276.1:0-979 GCA_964446075.1 uncultured Flavobacteriaceae bacterium
TTTTTTACATGAATTGGCCACGAAAGAAACGTTTCCATCGTGGATGAGTTGGCATTTGCTCAATTAAAAACACCAACAAAATGCGCTGCTTATTTAGTGGAATGGAATTATAAAGTAGTGGTAGATTTACTATCGGCCAAAACAAATCTGCTTCAATTTGCCCAAAAAATGATGATTCAAAAGAGAAATCAAGTGGATAGTTATCGTTCTCAAGTAGCCAAATCGGCAATGTGGTTGGTTATTTCCCAAAAACAGAAAGTAACCAATCAACTACAAAAACTACAAATGCTGCATCCTACTAAAACATTGCAGAGAGGGTATGCGCTTTTGCGTAAAGATGGAAAAATCCTTGACTCTGTGGGTGAGGTTCAACTGGGTGACGCCGTGGTAATTCAACTGAAGGATGGCGTTGTAAACGCTCAAATAACAAATAATAATTGATCGGAATGAAAGAAATAACATTTGAAGAAGCCCAGCAAAGAATCCAAGAAATACTGCAATCCATAGACTCGGGGAATGTATCCTTATCCGAAGTAGAGGTTTTATTAAACGAAGCACAACAGCTAATAGATTTTTCTCTTGAGCAATTAACCACCTTGGAAAACAGATTAGTTGAGTGGGACGGAAACATCGGAAATGATAAAAACCATGAAGGTTAAAGCTGGGGACACAGTATTGTTGATAGCAACGGCGAGGTCTGTAACACAAACGGAATTACAGCCATTTGTTAACTGGGCTAAATCCCATGGATTACATGTAGAATTTGCTCCTAATCTTTTTGAAATTGACAATCAATTTGCTGGAACAGATCAGCAACGTGCAGAAGATCTTTTATGGGCTTTGCAACATCCAACAGCAACTGCAGTTTTTTGTGCAAGAGGGGGTTATGGAACTATTCGTACAATAAAATATTTAGAAGACAATTTGCAGTATCAAGGGGCAGAGCTAGCTTCATTAATGCAAAAACAATGGAATAGAA
>CAYUNO010000276.1:989-3213 GCA_964446075.1 uncultured Flavobacteriaceae bacterium
TTTAGTGATGTTACCGTGTTGCATGCTTGGTTAAATAAGAATAATTGGATTTCATTGCATGGTCCTGTAGCCGTTCAATGGGCGAAAGAGGATTTTATTCAAACTAGAGAAGCTCTCGAAAATGCTCTTTTTGAAGGTAAAGTTGATATCGATACCAAGGGTTTAGAGGTGCTCAATACCGCGACTTTTTCGGCCAAATTAGTAGGCGGAAATCTAAGCTTAATTTATTCGATATTATCTACTCCTTTTCGCGTTGAGTGGGAGAATGCAGTATTGCTAATTGAGGATTTAGATGAATATTTATACCACGTGGATCGAATGATGCAGACGTTGGAGTCCGCAAATTTATTTAATTCAGCGAAGGCAATACTTGTAGGCGGTATGTCGGAAATGCGAGATAATCCGGTGCCTTTTGGCGAAAATGCTGTAGATATAATTCGTAAAATAGCTTCAAAACATCAAATTCCTGTAATCTTTGGTGTGCCAATTGGACATTTATCTACCAATTATTCGGTATTTCTAGGTACTTCCATTACTTTTGATGGTAGATTTTTGATTCAAAACCCTTAAAACCTTGCCCATGTTAAGCGCAAAAACATTTTTGGCTATTTCTAAATTCGCTTTTGTAGGGGGTGTTTCTTTTCTTATCGATTTTTCAACGTATTATTTGTTAACGGAGTGGGCCGGATTAGATATCAATGTATCTAAAGGTTTGGCCATGATCTTGGCAACAATTTTTAATTATAAATTGAACAAGTCTTGGACATGGCAGAATAAAGAGAAAACGGATTATTCTGTTAGCTCGTTTTCATTCTCCAGTGTTCGAATGAAATTTGCGATGTTGTACTCGCTAAGTGCTTTCGTTAATATTGGTGTAAATTATTTTGTTTTACAAAAATTACCGGATAACTATTGGAAATTTGTTTCGGTAAAATATTTAAAAAATGGCACACAAATGATTGATTACGAATTGTTTGCGGTAAAATCAGACAAGTTTTTAGCATTTTTTTGTGCAACTTTGGTGGGGATGGTAATCAATTTTATTGGACAGAAATTGTGGGTTTTCGTAAAATCTGAGGAGGTGTCCTAAAAACCACCTTGGTAGTGTAACTTTGTAGATTAAGAAAAAGATATGGCTTGTTCTTCTTGTGGAACTAATGGAGGTGGATGTTCGCCAAAAGGTTGCAAAAGCAACGGTACTTGTGGTACCACAGGTTGCAATGCACTTAACGTATACGATTGGTTTAAAGACATGGAGTTACCTTATGGATATCAACGATTTAATATCGTGGAGGTCCGATTTAAAGGTAGCAGAAAAGAGTTCTTTAGAAACGTTAATGGTTTGGATTTGTACACCGGAGATTATGTAGTTGTTGATAGTAGTATTGGTTTTGATATCGGTACAGTATCTGCAACGGGCGAAATAGTTCGATTACAATTAAAAAAATATCGGGTTCGGGAAGATTCCGAGGAGATGAGAGGAATTCAACGTGTGGCTACCGAGAAAGACATGGAGAAATACCATGAATCAAAGGCTCGGGAAAATGCCACGCTCGAAAGAGCAAGAACCATTGCGTTTTCTCTGAATCTTCAAATGAAAATATCGGATATCGAAATGCAAGGCGATGGTAGAAAAGTAATTTTCTTCTATACCGCGGAAAGTAGAGTAGATTTTCGAGAATTGATTAGAAAGTATGCCGATGAATTCAAAGTTAAAATTGAGATGCGGCATATTAGCTATCGGGAAGAAGCTTCTAGACTTGGTGGAACAGGGGTTTGCGGTAGAGAGTTGTGTTGTAGTACTTGGTTAACCGATTATAAACAGGTAAATACAGGAGCTGCTCGCGTACAGAATTTAAGCATAAACATGGAAAAACTGTCTGGTCAATGCGGCCGTTTGAAATGCTGTTTGAATTACGAGTTAGACCAATATGTAGAAGCAATTGATACGTTTCCAAAAGCCAAAGTGGTGAAGATTGAAACTACTAATGGAGTAGCCTATGCTCGGAAAACAGACATTCTTAAACGTTTAATATGGTTTTCATATGAAGACAGTCAAACTTGGGTTGCCTTGGAAGTAGATAAGGTCAATTCTTGCATGGAAGAAAATAAACAAGGGGTAAAAGTTGCTCCGCTGCAAGATCTTGCTCCTGCTAGTGCTGTGTTAGAGAATGTAGGTAAGCCGGTAGTTGAAGACTCCGTAGATTTCATAGGAAACGATGAG
>CAYUNO010000277.1:0-3201 GCA_964446075.1 uncultured Flavobacteriaceae bacterium
CAATGCTCTTTCACGGATAACAGGGTCATCGTTGTAGGTTTCTGGGTCTTCCCATCCATTCCCTAAATCGCATTCGTAATCGTTAAAACATATTAGTCGGTTTTTCCAATATAATCCATATCCCACGGGGTTTTTCCCATTGTGTTCGTGTACTTTAGGCAATCCATTTTTAAATGAAAATGGCTGCTGATATACTGGGTGCGAAAAGGGCACCACGGTAAATTCTAATTCGGGGAATACCTTTTTCATCTCTCTACGTATATAGGGATCAATTCCGTAATTGTCGCAAATGTGCAAGAACCCGCCCCCCATCAAATAATTTCGCAAATTGTTTGCTTCCGTTTCATTGAAAACTACATTACCGTGACCTGTTAGGAAAATAAATGGATACTGAAAAAGATCTTCCGATTGCAATGTAACGATGTTCTCTTGGGGATGTATTGAGGTATTGTTGGCACTATTGGAATAGCGAATTAGGTTTTTTAATGCCGATTTTGAACTATACCAATCTCCGCCGCCGTTGTATTTTACCCGGGCAATTTGAACTCGCTGTGTAGCGCTACTGCACAGGAAAACGAGAGCAGCAACCAGCAAAAATTTAAATGGTAATGTACTGCTAATTCGCATGTTTATGTGGGTTTAACTATAATACCAAATTAAAAAAACTGTTCCAATAAGAATACGGTAATAGCCGAAAAGTTTGAAACCGAATTTTTGTACGTAACCTACAAAGAATTTTACAGCCACAAAAGCAGTAATAAAACTAAATAAACAACCCCAGCCAATTTCTATCAGTTGTTGTGAATTTAAGTTGTCAATATCCTTTAACAATTTGTACCCTGCAGCGGCTGACAAAGTCGGTAATGCTAGAAGAAAAGTGAATTCGGTGGCGGCTTTGCGACTTAATTTTGTGAACAGTCCTCCAGCAATTCCCGATGCGCTTCTACTAACCCCCGGGAGAATAATCGCCAAGCATTGGAACAAGCCAATTTTAATAGAGTCTTGAAAGGATAAATCGTCAATTTCTTTATCGCCTTCAGGGAAAATTCTTTCGATAAAAATTAAAACGATACCAAAGATCACCAAATTGATTCCTGCAATCCATGGAGCTTGTAATAATTGGTCCAGAAGATCATCGAACAACAATCCAAATACAGCTGCCGGTAGGAAACCAACGAATAAAATAGGATATAGATGTTTAATTCCAGGACCCGTAATTCTCTTCCAATACAGTGAAAGTACACTTAAAATCGCTCCAAATTGAATGGCAATTATAAATGTGGAATTTTCGTCAGACTTCATGCCCAACCATTCTCGAGTTAGCATTAAGTGACCCGTTGAACTTACAGGCAAAAATTCAGTGATACCCTCAACAACGCTGAGAATTACATTTTCTAACCAAGTCATGGTTGATTATTTTTTGCGGTAAAATATCGCAACAATTCCGAGAAGGAATCCAGCGATTACCACGATAGGAGCTAAGGTGATTCTACGAAAATCATAAATATCTCCTTCAGAGCCGGTCATTAAATAAAACCCAACGATAACGATAGCTAAAGAAAGTCCAGTTAAATAGTAATTTTCTTTGGTAAATACAAACTGCTTGGGTTCAGTAGTTTTGGTTTCTTTAGAAATATTTTTCTTGCTGCTCATTGTGGTTTAAGTTAATAAAGATTTTCAATTTTACTGTTCAAGTATTTTACGGTACTTAACCAGCTACCTATTACGGCCAAAATTACACCAAAAACAGATACTGCGCCACATATTATTGCAAATTCTTCAACTTGAATGTATTGCGTAAAACTTCTGAGCATTTCTATGGGTAAGACATAGAAAATTACAATCAAAAATCCAGAGGAGATTGGAATAGCAACAGCAGCGTAACGAAGAAAATTGTAAATATAGGGTTTGATAATAAAACCATTTGTAGCACCGATGAATTGCATACTTTTTATTAAAAACCGATTGGCAAATATGCTCATTCGAGTGGCGCTTTGTATCAATACAATGGCAATCAACAATAAAATAATGGTAACACCTCCGAATGCATATTGCAACATTTTAACATTGTGAGTCATGTTTTCAACCCAATTTCTCTGAAAAACTACACTTTCAACCATTGGATTTTGACGAAGTTCTTTAGCTTTTTTATCAATAAATTCGATGTTAGCAAAGGAGGCTTTTGGGAATACTTCGATGCTCATGGGAAGCGATACGGTTTCGGCATAAGAAAGAAATTCCGGATCGTATTTTTGTTGCATATCTTTAATGCCTTGTTCCGGACTTACATAATTGGTGGCCTTTACCCATTCTTGTTTGCCGATTTTTAATTGTAGTTCAGCTACTTGATCTCTGGTAATTGAGTCTTTAAAATAAATGTCGATAGAAGAGGATTCCATTAAATGAATACTTAAGCCTTTGAATCCAATTACGGTAACTGAAAGTAGTCCAAGCATGAACATTACTGCAGCCAACGATAAAATACTGGGCCATGCACTGGGTTTTCTTCGTTTGGGGGTAGTAGTCATCAATCGGTTAAATTAAAAAACAAAGGTCTAATTTTACACTGGCTAAACAATTGTTTTGCGTATTAAGTTATCCGCTATTTTGCTCAATTGTGACCAATTATGTTTACATTTCAAGTAATTTTTTTTGATAGTGCTAGAGAACGGATGTTTTTCCAATGAATATTGGTATTTTTCACATTAAAAAGACTAAATAGTTAACAAAAGTTCTTTACTTTTGAAGATTGGGAACCCTCGTGATGAAAAGAATACTGTTTTTTGTATGGTTTATAATGTTTGGAAGCACTTTGCTCCAGGCAGCGGAACCCACCAAGGCCGCGTCCAATGCAACAGCGGGAACAGTTACATGCAATTCAGCTCAAATTACTTGGACAAACGGAGATGGGGGATGGCGTATTGTAGTGGTTAAAGAAGGTTCAGCAGTTAATGCAAATCCCGTGGATGGTAATTCCTATTCGGCATTTGCAAACTTCGGTACAGGTACCCAGTTGGGTACGGGCAATTACGTTTGTTTTAACAATATTACCAATAATGTTACCATCACCAATTTAAAGAATAACACTACATACCATGTAGCGGTATTTGAACACGATGGTACGGGACCAGATTATTTGACGTCTAATCCAGCAACGCTTTCGTTTACAACCAAAACCTTAACGTTGGGTTTTACTTTTTC
>CAYUNO010000278.1:0-3190 GCA_964446075.1 uncultured Flavobacteriaceae bacterium
TTTTACAGGCGAAGTTATGGTTAGATTTAAAGTAATAAAACTATCGCATCCACGAGAGTTGGCGAATTCTAAGGTATCATAATACGTGCCGCTTTTTGTATAGGTGTATTTTTTTGAGGGGCTTTTTACTGAACCGCATCCTTTCATATTTACAATTCCTGAAGATGATTCAGAAACCACCGTATATTCGATTACACTGTCGCATTTGGCTGCATTTTGCAGGGTATGATAATAGGTCCCCGGTTGGTAGTAAACTGTACTTCTGTCCGATGGAGAGATTACGAATTTGCATAAATATAACGTTCGTTTAGCGGTGGTTGATTTGCGTAACGTATATTTATGAATAACGAAACTATCGCATCCGCGAAACCCTTTGAGTGAATCAATCATTACGCCAGTATTAAAAACTGTTTTGCCGTTATTCAATTTAATACTATTGCAGCCATCATAATTGAAAACAGTGGTATCTTTTTTATAGATAATCACATTGAATGTCACTGTACTGTCGCATCCTACCTTATTGGTAAGTATGTTTTGATATTTCCCAGATTTATAATAGACCGTACCACTGATTGGATTCTTAAATGAATCGCATTGAGCAATGTTAAAGCTAGAGCCAGTAGGTTTTAAAATTGTCAATACAATTGTCATTGCAGAATCACAACCGCGGTACGACATGATCGTATCGTAATAAGTACCACTCTGAGTAATTGTTTTTTTCTTTGAAGGCAGTTGGTATTTTACACATCTTGAAATTGAGAATTTAGATTTTACCACGGTATCGCAGAATGATCTGCCAATGACGAAGTTGGATGTGGAATCCTGTAAACGAAAATTGTTTAAACTACCGTCGTTCTTAAAAGGACTATTATCTTTAACTTTAGACAACGAAGTATTGTTTGCATACGGAGTTCCATCTTCAAAATTTAATTGTGCCGCCAACCCAATGGTATTGGAAGAAACCCTTCTCAACGATCCCTCACGAATTTCTTTTAGATTTCGGGCGTAGTCCCAAATTCTAATTTCGTCTAATACTCCACCATAGCCGGTTTTCGGATCGGCAATCCAAACATCGGCCGAACTGGAATAGCCAATGCTGCCACTTTTTGAAACGGAATCCGTTTGTATTCCATCGATAAATAATCGCAATTTATTTCCGTCATAGGTACCGGCGATATGGTGCCATAGGCTATCTTTAATTATCTTAGAACTGGTAATAGTAACTGTTGTCCCTCCAATACTCAAACTCATATTCACTTTTTGTGTGTTCCCTGTACCAAATCGATATGCATTTTGCTGATGCCAAACAATTGGTGCACAATCGGCGCAAGGCGAGGAGTTATGGTTAGTTACATTCAACCACGTTTCAATGGTGATTTTGGTTAATCCATTCAGTTTGGAAGTGGAAGGTAAAATAACATAATCATCAATACCATCAAAATGCAAAGCTGTGGTCTGTCCGAAGCCCATTATTGCAATCAATAATCCGGCTGTTGCAAGTAATAATTTCTTCATAAGCTATTTGTTTTAATCAACATTAGGGATTTTATACATAAAATGCAACGATTTTTTTAATTATGTGATTGTATATCAGGTAATTGTCATGTTTGTGAGGTGAATAACGACTATACAACGAAGGTTAACTTTATTCTTTTCTTCAAATACAATATTTGCAATCTCTAATTATTGTTTAAACAAATATTTTCGATTTATATTGGTCTTGTGCTTATTTTTGAATGATACTAAATACATGTCAGAGAAAATAAAATCGATAGAATTGATCATGTCTCCACCGGAGCCACATTACGTAGGCGATGGATTTAGAGTTCATACGTTTATACCTTCATCTTATCGGTTGGATATGCATAGGATGAATCCATTTATCATGTTGGACTATAATTCGAGGTATTATTTTCCACCATCGGACAAACCAAAAGGGGTTTCGGTTCATCCGCATCGTGGGTTTGAGACGGTAACTATAGCGTATAAGGGTAAAGTAGCGCACCACGATAGTGCAGGAGGAGGAGGAATAATAGGAGAGGGTGATGTCCAGTGGATGACCGCAGCGAGTGGGGTACTCCATAAAGAATACCATGAGGCCGAATTTAGCAAGCAAGGGGGTGATTTTCAAATGGTTCAATTGTGGGTGAATTTACCTGCCAAGTATAAAATGTCTGAACCCAAGTATCAAGCCATTTCAAATTCGTCGATGGGGGTTTTTCGATTGGATGAGTCTGGAAGTTTTATCGAAATCATTGCAGGAGAGTATCATGGCATCAAAGGACCTGCTAGCACATTTACTTCGGTTCACATGATGAATGCTAAATTGGAACAAGGTTCAACAGCCGATTTTACTTTTCCAGCGCACTTTAATACCTGTTTAATAGTTGTAGAGGGGTCAGTCAAAGTAAACGATGAAGATATTGCGCCGGTAAATCATTTTGTTTTAATGAATAACGACGGAACAGATTTTACTATTTCAGCCAACGAGAAGTCGGTAGTTTTAATCTTATCTGGAGAGCCTATTTTAGAGCCAATTGCAGCCCATGGTCCGTTTGTAATGAACACTAGGGAGGAATTGGTTCAGGCGTTCAATGATTTCAATGATGGGAAATTTGGTTTTTTGGAAGATTGAAGTTTTTGGTATTTAATTTGTACGATAGGTAAAAAAGTATGAAAAAAATATCATTATTGGCGGTAATTCTATTTGCCGCTAAATCTTTATCCGCTCAGTCAGCGGTAGTTGTGAGTGCTGAGGCATTTAAAGCGAATCCAAAGCAGTTTATTGGTAAAATTGTTACCATACAGAGTGTGAAATTAGTATCAAACACACCGCCAACTTCCAGCGTTGGAGGTGCTAACATGCCTCCGGGAAAGTTGCTAAACACCAATGTGACTGGTGGAACTGGAAGACCATCATCGGGAGGAACCCCAACAACTGTAGTGTCTGGGAATGCCTTTTGTAACGAAATTCCGAATTTCTCACTTACTAAATGGTCATTAGGCCCTAATAATGAAATTTGTGTACAGGTTAGTAGTCAAGTGAAACCACAGCTTGATAAAATACAAGTTGGGGAAGTAGCAAAATCAATTACTTTCCGCTGTAACGAATCCGTTTATACGGCTACAAAAGTTGAGAAATAATTTTTGGCACGCTATTTGAAAATGTTTGAGTATAAAATTAAAAAAC
>CAYUNO010000279.1:0-3184 GCA_964446075.1 uncultured Flavobacteriaceae bacterium
TCGGGTAAATTCTTTAGTTCCCAAGCTTTTCGTTTTTCTGGGCTTGCTTTCAGGCCTATCTTCATGTTGCCACAAATTTACATCAAAGCCAATGATACAACCTATTTATTCTAAAAATGCTCCACAACCCATCGGCCCTTATTCCCAAGCCGTTCAAGCGGGTAATACTTTTTATTTCTCCGGTATGATTGGATTAAATCCAGAAACTGGAAGTTTCGATAGCGAGACGGATGTTGAGATACAAGCGAAACGTGTGATGGATAATATTTCAGCATTAATGGCCGATGCCGATCTTTCTTTTGCTAACGTGGTAAAAACCTCTATTTTTTTAAAGAGCATGAATGATTTTCCCAAAGTGAATGCCATTTATGGATCGTACTTTAATGAGGGACAATACCCTGCACGTGAAACCGTGGAGGTGTCTCGATTGCCTAAAGACGCTTTGGTAGAGATTTCAGTAATCTGCGTTCGATAAGTTAACAACGATTTTGCTAAGGCACAATTAATAGGGTGCTATTAACGCTTTGCCCCTGCGATCCTGTTAGTTTTAATTGGTAGGTGCCAGGTGCTAAGTTTAGTATTGAAAGGTGGGTAGAAAATTTATTGTCCTCCACTGCTATGCTAGGGGAAATTACGAAAGCTGGATTTTCTGAAGGTAAATTCTTTTGAATAGTAGATTTAATTATTTTCCCAGTAGGATCCAACATTTCAATAGTGTTAATTGGTGTTTCGCTTTCGATAATTATTTTCGATTGGCTGTTTATTTTTATTGGATTGGGGTAAATTTTCCAATTTGATGTAATAAGATCTTTTTTAATGGAAAGAATATTCTTGAGTGGGGTGGTGTCCAGAACCATGTTTTCATCTCCGGGGTAATACGGAGATAGCCAATAGTAAACCAACATCATTTCATCGCCGGTCCCTTCGCCATGGGAGATGGCCTTGGTAGGGAAGTTCGGATTGTTGGGGTTGCTGGAGGTATTATCGTAGTAGGCCTCTCCCCACAACGTACTCCCTTTGGGAATGATTACGGGTTTGCGAAAAGAATAAGTTCGTTGCCAGTGAAAGTCCCAATTGGGAATATCGATAATTTTGGTGGTGTCTTTGCCATTAACCAAATACGACTTAATGCTTTTCCCAATTAGATGCATGTGGGGGGCAACGGCGAGGGCGATGAGGTTGTAATTCTTATTTTCGGTTCGAGAATAAAATGTCTTTTGTTGGTCCGGAGCTAAGTAAAGTGGCCCGTTGGTGAGTGAGGTGCTTTGGTGATTGATAGCAGACACAATGTAAATAGGTCGTAACGGGTTGGAACCTGTTTTTAGAATAACTTTGGTTGAATCGATCTCAGCGTTTACACCTCCTGGATAATGAATTTGCATAATTATGTAGCCATTAGGGGGTAAATTACATGCAAAACCGTTTGGGAATTGATAGGGTTCTTGTCCGGGAACGTAGACTCCAATTAGATTGGAAGAATTTGAGCCTGTACCTCCGAAACTCAAATATCCGGGTTCTGAATCCGCATCGTCAAGATTTTTTGGTTTACTGCTGGTATCATGAAATACCAAAACATGATGAACTATTTTTGGATTTCCTGGTATTACCTCAATTTCTGTTAAATACTGGTTGGTGTTGAATTGCGTTGGAATAACAAAACATCGGTAAACATCCGTATTGGTATTAACTAAGTAGGTTGGCATTTTGCCAATTAAGGTTGGATTTTGGATGGTTATACCTTTTTTAGGGGAGGGTGGAACGGGTGCTTTACTCGCGTCACCTTCAGGGGCGCCGGCGTCTACCCAATCAGAGATTTGCTGAATTTCATGAGCACTTAGTATTTTTTCGTGCGAATACCGATTGTAGGATGGTGAAGCTGGCCATGGTGGCATGGATCGGTCAACAACCGAGGATTTTATCGATTGGGCGTAAGCTTTAGCCTTGTTATAGCCGATCAATGAAAAAGGAGCTATGCCACCGTCATTATGACAATTAACGCAATTGTTGTATAAGATGGGGGAAATGTGTTCTCCCCATGTATACTGAGAGAACAGCCTATTTGTTGTGATACCTTGTAAAATTGCTACAACAAATAAAAAAGTTACTTTGCTTGCAGTATTTAATTTGCCGAAACGATGATTCGTGGCAAATTCTCTTTGTTTACTCTGTTTGTTTGATTCCATCGTTTCTTAGCAATTTACTTTTACTATTTTAAATTTAAAAGGACTTTGATGTATTCTTGATATTAAAGACGCAATAATTTGGATTCGGTTTAATTTGGTTGCGATAAACGGGAGGAATCGGTTAATTTTGTGATATTATGGAAGAAAATAACGAGTCACAAAATGCATTTGATATCGAACTTACTGAGGAAATAGCTGAAGGAACGTACAGTAATTTTGCTATTATTACCCACAGTCAAACCGAATTTATTGTTGATTTTGTTCGAATGATGCCAGGAATACCTAAGGGGAAAGTGAAAAGTAGAATTATCTTGGCACCACAGCATGCTAAGCGTTTGTTGATGGCTTTGGGAGATAACATCGGAAGATATGAAGATCATTTTGGTGAAATTGTCTTTGATGAGAATCATCAACCCATACCTCAAAATACTGTTCCATTCGGATTTGGTGGACCCACAGGTCAGGCCTAAATTACATGCTGAATTGAAACCGAAGTTTGGAATAATTAGAAATTATTAATCGATAAAGAATTTTTCACTTTTCAGGTATAACTGAAGTTAAACCCTCTTAAAGAATCTGAAATCATACCAATTAACGTAGAAAATTATATGACAACTAGTGCTATACAGCGAATCGAAGAAGCCTATCAGGCGCAGTTAAATAGAACCTTTTATGCGGCATGGCCGGAAAATCCCCGTGCCTATGCCGAAGATGCCGGTGCTAAAGGATTAGAGGCTTTCCAGAAATCCTTGGCCAATAATTTTAAAGGATTAGACGATAGTGGGTCCAACCAATGGATAGGGGAGGAAGTATCTCCATTTTTACAGCAAGGATTGGGTATTCGATATCCGGCATTCACAACGGCGGTATTACTAGAGAAAGCCACATCGGCCCAAAAGAGTTGGTCTAAATTGTCTGTGGATCAACGAGCTGAGTTATTGGTGAGTTGTTTGGACAAAGTGTCAGAGCGATTTTTTGAAATTGCCTATGCATAGGCAATT
>CAYUNO010000280.1:0-3156 GCA_964446075.1 uncultured Flavobacteriaceae bacterium
TTTTTGAAGTGATTCATGCTACAGACTGGTTGAGTATTTGGGCTTCCAACGATAAAGGGGCGGATAACATGCAAGTTGGAATTATTACCCGATTGAAAGCGCACCTAGACAGCGTGAATTAATTTTATTACGAGTAATTATATCAATTTCGGGTCATGCGGATAACATTTTTGGGCACAGGTACTTCACAAGGAGTGCCACCCATTGGTTGTTCGTCGCCCGTTTGTTTGTCAGAGGATACCAAGGATAAACGATTAAGAGCTTCCATTTTGGTAGAGTGGAAAGGGAAGAATATTGTGGTTGATGCGGGTCCAGACTTTCGATATCAATTGATACGGGCAGGAGTGCAACGATTGGACGCTCTTTTGTTTACGCATGAGCATCGGGATCACACCGCCGGCTTGGATGATATCCGTCCGTTTAATTATCTACAAAATGGGCCAGTGGAAGTTTACTGCTCTCAACGAGTACTAACAGCTTTTAAGTCGCAATACGATTATATTTTTTCGGATTATCCTTATCCGGGAATTCCATTAATAAACTTTAATTTAATTGATAACGGTAAATTCTTGGTAGATGATTGTTGGATAACTGCTGTTGAGGTTATGCATTACAAACTACCAGTTCATGCCTTTGTTTTTGATGAATTTGCTTACGTAACGGACGCCAATTTTATCAGTACCTCCCAAATGGAGTTATTGCGTAATAAAAAAGTATTGGTATTAAATGCGCTTAGAAAGGAAGCTCATATTTCGCATTTTACGCTGGATGAAGCTGTGGCCATGGGAAAGGAATTGTCTGCAGAGAAAGTGTATTTTACACATATGAGCCATCAAATAGGGTTTCACGAGGAAGTCAATAAGCAGCTACCCTCGAATATGGCCTTGGCCTTCGACGGTCAAGTTGTTGAATTAAATTGATTAATCTTAGTTTTCTGGTCGGATAAATACAAATTTACCCATGGCCGATTCGGTGCCGTCTTCGTTCACGGCAAAAACCAACAGAACTCCTGAGTTGGGGGTGCTTCCATCCAATCGTTTCCCTTCCCAAGTTGCTTTTCCTCCATTTGCTTTGGTTTCGTAAATCAATCTACCTTGAGAATCGGTGATTTTTACAATAGCATTGTTGGTTAAGCCTTCTATGGTTATAATTCCTGTGTACGTTGGATGAACTGGGTTAGGGTAAATCTTAATTTGATCATCGAAACTGCCTTTATCGGATTTAGCATCGCTGCGATACGATTGGATTCCCATATCCGTTCCAAGGAAAATTTCCCCTGTTTCGTCGATTTGACCGAGACAAGAAATTCGGTTTGAAATGAGAGGGGAGTTAGCAGTTTGAAAGTGTCTAATTACTCGTTGACCGTAGGGCTCAACCAGAAAAAGTCCATTGGTAGTGGACATCCATTTGCGATTTCCGCCATCATACAGGATGTCAGTAATGTTTTCTTCGCCCATTAAATAACCAATACTCCCATTTTGTTCAATTACAAAGGGGTCTAATTTGGGGTTACTAAATAATTTACTGCTACCGGTGAATATATTCAATCCTTGGTTGGTCCCAATCCAAACATATCCCAATTTGTCAGCAGCAATGGTGTTTACCTCGTTGGATCGAAGTCCACTTTGCGCAGTAAGTACTATGTGCTGATCGTCTACTTTGGCATCTAGGTTTTTCCCTTCGTTGAATACCAGTATTCCACCGCGTTGACGAATCATCCATTTATTGCCGTTAAGGTCGATTTCCAACCCTTTTAACTCGTTTTCTCCGGATAGTCCAATTTCAAATGATTTCCAAGTTCCAGAAGTTGTATAACAAAGTAGCGGTGTTTCAGCTCCGTAACTTAAAATCCAAATATTGCCTTTTGCATCTTCACAAATACCGGATACCCAAATAAAACCATCGATTCGCTTTTTCAAAGGAGAATTGGTTTCGTCCCATCGACCAATTATTTCGTTGTTTTTAAATATAAGTACGCCAAAACTATGGGTAGCGGCAATTTGCCAATCCCGTATTTTTGCGTAGGCGGTATAGGTGAAATCGTATAAGTTGGTATTGAGTGGATGGCTGATATTGTTTTTCCAAATGCCTTGATGGTGAATGTAGAATCCACCGGGGTTAAACGCATTTCCGAAGGTGGCAGTAACACCGCCTGCGGTTGTAAGCATGTAGTTTCCGTGCTTGGTCATGCGGAATGCAGCGTTGGTAGCGGGTCCGCTGGGCAAATAGGATATTTCTCCGTTGGGGTCTTTTTTAATTAATCCGTCTTGAATTCCAGTACCAAACCAGTAAATACCGTTCCTAAATTGGGTTACCGAATAGACAAGGTTGATGTTTTGACTTCCAGAACCACCGATATTGATTATTTTACCCGGATATACAATATGAAGGCCTTGGTTGTTGGTCCAAATTCTCGCAATTCTCCGTTTTTCTATATTTACAGGTGATAAATTGCCCTGGCTGTACCGGTAGGCAGTAGAATCCATCTGGAAATATAGCGTGTCACGGAAACTAGCTAATTCGTTGCAGGGTCGCCCGTTGCTTTGATACGCCCATCGCCATTCATTAAAATCATTTAGATTTACCAGTTTACTCCAGGGCGCTCTCCGTATCCCAGAAATAGTACCTACAAATACACTGTCCTTGCTAATGCAACTGCCATAAACCGGAATGGACACCCCTTGTTCGCCGATGGCATTGTAGGAATCGGAAATTTCGAAATTCACTAAATCAATAATGAGCAACCCAAAATAGGTTGAGACCAATGCCTGATTATTATTGAAATGGCAATGATAAATGGATTTGTCCCCTTGCAAGGGTTTATTGAAATAACCGGGTACGTTATGAATTACCGCATCGTTGGAGAGAATATCTATGTTTCCGTCACGATAACCAATAAACAATAAATCTTTGGCGGCATTATAACTTAAACAAGTAATTTCTTGACCATTGAAGCCATCGTCTTTGCTTAATATTTCTAATTCGTTTGTGGATTCTTTTACCCTAAAAAATCCTTGGGGTCCAGCAGCATAAATATACCTGGAGCTGGCTTCGCATGTAAGAATTCTTTGGTAACTCAGATGGGATTTCCAAGATCCAGTAGGGGATAGTTGAGCTTGAAGGGTTTTGGTTAACCCAAGGTTCATCAAAAGCAAA
>CAYUNO010000281.1:0-3138 GCA_964446075.1 uncultured Flavobacteriaceae bacterium
ATTAAATAATAAAATCATGAGCACAATAAAATCACTCGTAAAAGAACAAGGCGCAACGGTAATTGATGTTAGACAAAGTTGGGAATACTCCGATGGTCATGTAGAAGGAGCACTGAACATTCCACTGGATGAGATACCCAATAGAGTGTCCGAAATAAAAGCAATGCATCAGCCGGTAATTGTATACTGCAGAAGTGGCAGTAGGAGTGGAATGGCAGCAGGGATTTTGCAGCAAATGGGTTTAGAGACCGTAATTAATGGCGGTGGATTGGGTGATATGCAGATCCAATTGATGTAAGGCAGTACATTATGCAGAATTTGTGGTATACATTAACCCATCACTGGAATTTCGCTCGGGTAGTGAGATTGTTGATTGGTTTGTTAATTTTGTGGCAATCGATAATGAATCGGGATGGGTTGATGATTTCGATGGCAGTTTTCTTTACATCCATGGCTTTGTTTACTACAGGATGCTGTGGAGTAGGAAATTGCACGACGGATATTGACAAAAACCAACAAGAAACAAAAACAGTACAATATGAAGAAATTAAATAAAATAGGAAGCCTGTTATTGGCTATCGGTCTAATAGGCGTTGCTATGGCTGGTTGTGGGTCATCAACGATTAGCAAAAAGGCCGAAGACGTAAATTCAACGGTTAGTTCAAGTGGAAATACATCGACAGGGACTAACACCAGTACTTCTGCATCAGCTGCGGATCAGAAACCCGCTGTTACTGGGAAAACAATTATTGTGGATGTTAGAACGGTGGAAGAATGGAATGGCGATGGTCATGCTGATTGCACGGTGAATATTCCATTGCAAGAGTTTGAACAGCGAATGGCCGAATTAAAAGGGTACGGAAAAGTGGTGTTAGTATGCAGAAGTGGCGGAAGAGCGGGGAAGGCCAAAGAAATGTTGGAGTCATCTGGATTTGCTAATGTGGAGAATTTAGGCCCTTGGCAGAACGTGAAATGCCAATAGTAGAATTGTTGTGAGCAATGAATTACTTGCCGAATTGATTTCTAACAAATTGAAGGGCGAATCTATAGGATTCGCCCTTGTTTTTTCTTTATATTCAAACTTCTAGTTTCGTATATTTGTAATGAGTTGAAGCATCGTATTTTTCTTTGGATTTGTGTGTTTGCACTTACCCCGGCTAAAGGCATGTTAGGCCTAGGGAAGTTGGTGCATCATTTCATAGAGCACAAAGAAAAAACAGCGGATTTGGGGATCGTTGAGTTTCTGTATATTCATTACGGATCTGAAATGCACGAACGAGATGGTCATCCACAAACAGATCATCAATTGCCTTTTTTGAACTTAGACGCAACTTCGTTATTGCCCAATTTAACAATGGGGGCTTCATCTTGTTCCTTGATTCAGGATGTTGGTTTTTTTCAAGAATTTGATTCTCCAATTACTCCTGATTTTAGGGGTTTGACCGGTGTTTGCAGCGATATTTGGCAACCACCAAAACGGAGCTAATGTTCAATTAGCCGTCTCCAATAAGTAATTGTTATTGTTGGCATCGTTCCGTTTTTTGATATCCACTGATATTGAGATATGGAATTGCATTGAGAATGGGTATAAACTCGTTTTGTTATACTCTTCGTTGCCAATTTGGCGGTCCATTACTTACGGAATCTATGATCTTGGATTCCTAAATCCCATATATTTAATGAGTTAATGAATTGAAGTGGTGAGTCTTCGGTTAAAAATCACAAAAAAATATGTTACAAAAAATAATTTCATACAGTGTTAAAAATAAGCTAATCATTGCCTTTGGCGTACTAGCACTAATCATTGGCGGTGTTTGGCAATTAACAAAGCTTCCTATTGATGCGGTGCCGGATATTACAGATAATCAGGTACAGGTAATTACGGTGGTACCTTCATTGGGTGCGCCAGATGTTGAACGCTTGATAACCGTACCAATTGAACAAGGGACGAGAAATATTGGAGGGTTGCATAGTATGCGTAGTTTTTCTCGTTTTGGTTTGTCAATTGTGACCTTGGTTTTCAATGAAGATGTAGATGTTTATTGGGCTAGACAACAAGTTTCCGAGAGATTGGTAGTGGTTCAACAGCAACTTCCTCCAGGTTTAGCCGTACCAAGTATGGCTCCAATAACAACGGGGTTGGGAGAGATTTATCAGTATGTTCTACGTCCCGCACCGGGTTATGAGGTTCGATATTCTCCTACAGAACTAAGAACCTTACAGGATTTTGTGGTACGAAGACAATTGCGCGGAGTTCAGGGTGTGGCAGATGTTTCCAGTTATGGCGGATTCCAAAAACAATATGAGGTTGCATTAAATCCAGATAAAATGCGGCAGTTACATATTGGATTGAATGATGTGTTTTCTGCATTGCAACAGGAAAATAATAATGCGGGTGGTACCTATATCGAGAAAGGTATGCAAGCGTTGTTCATACGTACCGAAGGCTTACTGAAATCCATTTCGGAAATTGAAAATATCGTCATAAGACGATTTTCTTCGTCTCAAATCATAACCGTTAAAGATATTGCTACGGTTCAGGAAGGCAAAGCCACGCGGTATGGTGCTTTGTGTTATAACGATCAAGGGGAAGTAGCGGGAGCCGTAGTGATGATGGTGAAGGGGGGGAATTCCAGTGAGGTTATAAAAAACGTTAAAATTAAAATTGCTGAAATTCAGCAAATGTTACCCAAAGGCGTAATCATAGAGCCGTTTTTAGACCGAACAAAGATGGTGAATAATGCAATTTCTACCGTAGAGAAGAATTTAGCAGAAGGCGCTTTAATTGTTGTATTCGTATTGGTATTGGTGCTTGGGAATTTGCGCGCTGGATTAATTGTAGCCTCAGTAATCCCTTTGGCGATGTTGTTTGCCGTAATTATGATGAATGTATTTGGTGTAAGTGGGAATTTAATGAGCTTAGGAGCCTTGGATTTTGGGTTAATCATAGACGGGGCCGTGATAATTGTTGAATCCATTTTGCATCAGTTATGGAAGCGAGATCTGTTGGGCACCTATTCCAAAGAACAGCGTGAAACCGTGGTAGTGGAAAATGCTGGGAAAATGATGAACAGTGCCGTCTTTGGACAGTTGATTATTTTGGTAGTCTACTTGCCAATTTTTTCCTTGCAAGGAATT
>CAYUNO010000282.1:0-3126 GCA_964446075.1 uncultured Flavobacteriaceae bacterium
CAATTGTAAATATCACGGTTATTAATATTGCTAAAGCCCCATTGAACGCCAAATGTATTGTCCATATCATAGGGTAAGTAGATGAATTTCCCTGTACTTGGATTGTTGTATAGATAATAGTTGTTTTTATTGGCGTAGTAGTTGTCCCAATGGCCATTTAGTACTTCCATGGCTAGCGTTCGTAAATACATCTGTACATCGAAAATGCGTTCCAATCGTGTGGAGAAGGAATCCTTGGGTGAATTGTTGATTACGTTTATTAAATTCACTAAATCGGAATAATCATCTTTCGTTTCGTTGGTTTTTAATTCGTATGCCCGTTCATTTAATATGGGGTTATTGATGATTTCTTTATACTTGTTTTGGTCGGTTCCGAGCCATGCCAAATCAGCAGGCCAGGTGCATTTGTATAGATTTCCTTTATCGTTGTTGAACCTGCCTAAAAGGAAAGTTTTATCAATGAACTCGGAGTTCGCGCGGACGCCAAAATATTTATTGTTTATATAGAATTTAACGAAATTAACTCGGAGGCAAGGTACTTCCGCTTGGCTCATTGCAAAGGCGGATAGGTATTCTCTCGACATACTTGGATCGTTATGATTTCCATGAATATTGAGATTTTTTAAGCCTTGGAATGTTTGTTTCTCAAAGGCATTAACATCGATACGAAAGCTTTTGCGGTTGGCGCTACGTGAGGTGTTTCCTTTAATCCGAATTCCTACATTGTAAATGGTATCTTTTTCATCGTAAATAAACGTTGCCCGGTATTTGTGGTTAGACCAAATATTCTCGCTACTAACCATGTGATTGAATGAATCTTGGGGTATTAAAATTCGTATGGAGTGTAATTTTCGATCAAATACGGTTCCTGGATTAGGAAACACCGCATTTTGGGCATAGGCTGAGGTTGCGTTTAAAAAAAAGGCAGCTACTGCTGCCTTTATATAGGTAAAATATGTGCTATTCATTGTTGAGGACAAATTAGCTTAAGCCGATAATGGTATCGCCTTGTATATCCATTCCCATGGCTGCTGGTTCTTTGGGTAAACCGGGCATACGCATAATTTCACCGGCAACAGCAACCACGAATCCTGCACCAGCATTAGGGATTAACTGTCTAATGGTAATCGTATGACCCGAAGCACTGCCCATTTTTTTGGCATCATCGGTAAACGAGAATTGGGTTTTTGCTATACAAACTGGCCATGATCCTGCGCCTAATTTTTCAATGGCTTTTAAATCTTTTTTAGCTTGGTCGTTTAGGATTACCCCAGAACCGCCGTATACATTTACTACTATTTTATTTAGCTTTTCTGGAATACTATCTTCTAAATCGTAGGTGTGTTGAATGGGTTTGGATGGGTGCTTCTCAATAACTTCAACCACTTTCCGTGCTAGATCGGCCGCACCTTCGCCGCCTTTGGCAAATCCTTGGTTTTCCGCATAATGAGCACCGCGTGCCTCGCACCATGTTTTAATCATGCCCAACTCTTCTTCGGTATCAAAATGGAAACGGTTTAACCCAACTACAACGGTTTGTCCAAACTGCTGAAGATTTTTCAAGTGTCTGTCTAAATTCTCTAGACCTTTCTCTAAGGCTTCTTTGTTGGGTAGTTTGATTTCCTTTTCTGGACATCCACCGTGGAGTTTTAAACTCTGTGTTGTGGTAACTAATACGGTTGCACTAGGGGTAATTCCGGCCGCTCTGCATTTAATATTTAGGAATTTCTCGGCACCCAAATCCGAGCCAAAACCGGCCTCTGTAATGGCGTATTCGGAATGCTGCATTGCAGCCCAAGTGGCCATAATGCTGTTGCACCCGTGGGCGATATTTGCAAAAGGTCCTCCGTGAACGAATGCACCTCCACCTTCTAAGGTTTGTACCAAGTTTGGTTTTATTGCATCCTTCAATAAGATTAAAATCGCACCAGTAGCACCAAGATCTTTCATTGTGAAAGGTGTGCCTTCGTAGGTATATCCCAATAAAATATTGTCGATTCGCTTACGTAAATCTTCTAATGAGGTAGACAAGCACAAAATCGCCATGATTTCGGAGGCTGGGGTGATATCAAATCCTGTTTCGCCAGGAATTCCATTGGCACTGCCACCCAAACCGGTGTTTAACATTCTTAAAGAACGATCGTTCACATCCAACACCCTGCGCCATAAGATTTTCTTCAGTGCTGCGGGCGTACCTTGATTATTGTAGTTATAGTTATCAACCAATGCTGCAATGGTATTATTGGCAGAAGTGATTGCGTGAAAATCACCCGTAAAGTGCAAGTTGATGTCCTCCATCGGAAGTACTTGCGAATAACCTCCGCCAGCAGCTCCACCTTTCATACCAAAGCAAGGTCCTAAGCTTGGTTCGCGCAATGCAACTACCGCTTTTTTGCCGATATGGTTCAGGCCTTGAGAAAGCGCAACAGATGTAGTGGTTTTGCCGCTACCGCTTTTGTTGGGCGTAGTGGCTGTAACCAAAATAAGTTTACATTGGTTGATTTTTGAAGCATCTGGGGTGTAACTTACTTTGGCTTTATATTTTCCGTATTGCTCAATCTGATCGTCTGAGATGTTAAGCATGGAGGCAATTTCTTCGATGCGCTTAAGTTTTGCGCCTTGGGCAATTTCAATGTCGGTTAGCATAGCAATTTTAGATGATGGCGGTAAATATACTAAGAAATAGGTTGTTTTATCATGAATTAAAAACGGAATCCAACGCTTCCTAAGGTTTCAACCGTTGCTGATGCCTCTTGGTCTTGGTGCAAGAATTCTGCGTTAGTAGCGGCTCCAGCTAGGATAATCATGCCTGCTGTTATGGGTTGACCATACTGAGTAGCTAATCGTGTGGCAGCGGCTAAACTTCGCCATGGATTGTTCATGATGTCGTTGGAATTTCCAGAGGCCACCACGGAATTGTTTATACTTAGACTCATAGGCAGATTGTTTAAACTTTCCGGAACAGGCTGCCAAGTGCCAAGCACAAATCCGGTAGAGGAGCAGTTATCGGCAATAACATCCGCTAGTGAGAATTTGAAATTTTCGTATCGGGAATCAATCACTTCGATGGCTGTGCAAACCGCATCCACATATTCAATCACTTCTAGTTCGTTTAACTCTCCTGGG
>CAYUNO010000283.1:0-3117 GCA_964446075.1 uncultured Flavobacteriaceae bacterium
TCTATAGAATCTCCCAAGCACAATGGCATTGTTCCACTAAAATTAATGTTTAATACGGGTTTAACTGTAAATGGAATACTCTTAATCATGGTGTCCGAACACCCAATATCATTGGTGATAACATAACTTACATCATGTGGCCCACCGGTGCTGTAATGATATTTTGTAGGCAGTGGTAAACTACTGTATTCTGTACCCTCAAATACCCATGTTCTTTTTACAATAGGTAATGTCGATACACTCGATGTATCGTTGAATAAGATAGAATCTGGAACACAATCCCCTTCGAAATAGTATTTTGCGATAGGGCTTGGCTTGGTTCCGTATTGTCTCACCATGCTGTCAGCACAACCGTGTATACTTACACCATATAGTTTCACGGTGTATACCTTAACACTATCAAAACTATGGTTAATACTTGACGCTGGCATCTCTGTTGTTCCATCGCCAAAATTCCATGCAGAATTAAAAATCGTATCGTTGGGATCAATATCTACTATTTTATTAAAATAGAAATTATTGTATTTCAAACATTGAATAGAATCATTGGGAGTAATGGTATTATCGAGATCAAAATAAACCTTCGGCATATAAAAGCTTCGTACCGTTTTTTCAATCGAATCCCTACAAAATTCATTTGTGATAGCATACATCTTGGTTGTGTAGGTTCCAGGAGCCATAAATTTATGCTTAATATCCTTGTTGAAATAAACATAAAGATTGTCTACACGCCAGTTATACGTCATACGAGTATCCGGAATTCCGGGAGTTGGTAAATGAATAAACTCGGTTGAATCTCCAAAACACTTCTCCTTGGTGGTAAAATCGGCTTTGGGTTTTGGATGAACATACACCGTCATCGTATCAGACGATGTACAACCTGCGTTTGAAACCACCGTAAGTCGGGTCTTGTAAGCACCAGCTGCCAGATAATCGTGAGTTGCTCCATACATGGTTGTATCAAATGTTAAATCCCCAAAGCTCCATGAATATGATTTTGCAAAATCCGCTGGATCAACGGTAGTTCTGTCTGTAAATGTTGTAGTCTCTTCAAAACAGGTATGCGATTGCTCGTACTTGATTTTTGGATTATCGTAAATTCTCACCGGTTTTGTTAGTGAGTCCCTACAATAACCGCGCAGCCCTTGAAAATCAGAAAACACCAATATTTTTACCTGATATAAACCTGGAGCAGTGTATTTCTTTGTTACAATTTTTAAGTCGGTGGCCGTTGTCCCAGTAAGTACCTGACCATCACCCATATACCAAGTTCTAGATTTTAGTTTATCCGGTGCATCTACCGTGGAATTGTCAGTAAAGGCATTTGTTTGGTTGAAGCACTTATCCTCCGATGTAAAATCTACCGAAGGCTTGTTGTGCACAAAATAAGTAAAGGTATCGCGCGTTTCGCAATTGTCCTTTGACGTAGCGTAGTGGAATATTTTATATGGGCCCGGATTGGAATACGTGTGTGTAACACTTCTTGTTGTGTAAATCGTTGGTGGTGGCGCCGGTGTTCCCCCATCCCCCATGTTCCATGTCCATTTGATAACATCTGTTGTTTTGGGAGCTAATGAGTTATCCGTAAAAGTAGACGTCTCACCAATACACAATTCCCGTGCTGTTCGCTGAATAATAGGCGATTGGAAAATGGTAATGTCTTGCACCCAAGAATCCAAATACCCATCGTTATTCATAATTACCATACTAACACGATAGGTTCCTGCGCCACTAAATTTAAATACTGGATTTCGTTTAGTAGAAGTATTTACAAAACTGGCAGCATCCCCAAAATTCCATGAATAGGTTTGAATAGACGAACCGATACTTTTGGATTGATCTAGGAAACGAATTGAATCATTGGAACAACGACCTGTATTAATTATCCATTTGGCATATGCGGAATCACTACCCAATGTATTAATTCCTGATTTACGCTGTGTAGTTGTTAGTAATTGATACGCATTTGCCAAGGCAAAAGTTCCCAATTTGGCCATAGAGGATGTGGTGATTTTTCCTTTTCTACTGGCCGATCCCGTACCTCCAAAATTACTCCAAGCCGAACTGCCCTCGTAGCCAATAATTCGTAAGTTAAGTCCATCATAAACGCGATCATCCATTTGCACCGAATCATAATTGATATCTAAAACGAAAGCATTACTGTTCGATGCATTTTTTGGCACCGTACCTAAGTTGTAATAATTAACCCACGAATAATTTCTAATTCCTGTGGGCAAGTTACCAGGAGACAAGGCCTTTCCCGGTTTTACTTCAGCAAAATAATAGGTGAGATCTCCATTGGTTTTGTTAAAAACAATTCGTGTAGGTCGGTAACTGTTATTTACACCAATTGGAAAAGTAATATCAAAAATACCTGTCTCTTTACCTACATGCAAGCGACCATCTACATAGCTTGTTGCATTTCCGCCTCCGATACCGCACGATTTCAATGCTCTAAAGGCAATCAAAGAATTTTCAACTTTTATAATACCCTTAGTTAACACTAAAGAATCAAATACGTTAAAGCTCTTCAAATTATTCCAGCCTTCTAAAGTTAATACAGTAGAGTTGCTGTTCATTATCAGTTTATTGACCTGACAACTATCTACAATAAACTTTAACGATTTTGTAATAACCAAAGATTCCGAATACGCACCCGTACCAATATAAATGTTATCCCCTGCCGAAGCAGATGAAAGCGCTTTGCTGATAGTTAAATAAGGAGATGCTAGCGTCCCAGGGTTTGTGTCCACCCCGGTTTTGCTAACATAAAAATCTGCACCTTGTAAAGCCAACGTAAAAATCGCCAGCAAAAAAGTAGCAAATTTTGAAAGAAAAATCTTTGATTTATGGAATAACCGCATAGTCTTTGGGCAGTATAGTAATTGTATAGACTATGCAAATTAACGATTCGTTTTCTCTTTGTCAAAATATTGATCAAATTATGACAAATATAAAAGACACTCCTGCCTATTAAAACGGTAAGTCGTCCACGTCTGAGCTACCTAAATCGGCAGAAATAACCGGCGATTCAGAACTTCCAAACGGATTGGGCGTAGACATTCCCCCACCCATGTCACCGGAACCGGACGAATTGTATCCTCCACCCATGCCACT
>CAYUNO010000284.1:0-3106 GCA_964446075.1 uncultured Flavobacteriaceae bacterium
GGTGGAATCATTCGTAGATGAACCATTTCTGTATCATCAAATGATTCAATTAATGAAACGTCTGAAGGAAGCAACGGATTTAGCTACAGTGGAAGCCGGGCTGGAGTTATACCAAGCGATAACTGCTGCAATGTTGGGATTGAAAAATCCTTACCAAACCTATAATTGGGAACCCATTAAAGGTGGATTATGTAAATGGCTTGGCGCTTGGGGAGGGGATATGATGCTCGTGAATGAAGTGTTCTATAAAAAGAATAAAGACCAACTCGAAGAAATGGATGTTTATCGTTGGAACGATTTAGTGGTTAACGATTAAATACTTGATATACAATAGTTCGTTTAGATTATAAATTACAATCATTGGATAATTTAACTCGTTTTTCGGAATTTTCGGTAACTCCTGCGGTTGGGGAAAATACTACATGGTCTTGTCCTAGCAATATAGCTTTGGTAAAGTATTGGGGTAAAAAATCAGGAGGAATACAAATACCTGCTAATCCAAGTATTAGTTGGTCCTTATCAGATTTGAAGTCAACTACCAAAGTTTCCATTCTATCTACTGGTGATTTTGGATTTGAATTTTGGTTGGATGGTAAACCTAAGCCCAGTTTTGAACCCAAGTTAACGGAGTTTTTTCAGCGTATAGTTGAATTCTGCCCTTGGTTGAAGTCGGTTAAATTGAAAATTGAATCGACGAACAATTTCCCCCATGGAACGGGTATTGCAAGTTCCGCGGCGGGATTGGGCGCTTTATCTACGTGTTTGGTGGACTTGGAGACTTCGGAAGGACACGAATTAAATTGGACGAAAGTAAGTTTTTTATCACGATTAGGATCCGGAAGTGCTTGCCGAAGCATGTTTTCTAAACCTGCAATTTGGGGCGAATCCAATTCAATTGGTGGTAGTTCGGATTTATATGCAGTGGAAATACCTGCAACAATCCACTCAAATTTTGCAAATTGGGAAGATTGCGTATTGATTGTTGATGCAGGGGAGAAGTCGGTAAGCAGTACGCAAGGCCATTCCTTATTGAATAATCATCCATATGCCGCTGCGCGATTTGAGATGGCTTCCAACAATTTGACATCTTTGGTATCGATATTGGAAACAGGGGATGTAGATTCATTTATAAAAATCGTTGAATCCGAAGCCTTGCAATTGCATGCGATGATGCAGACATCCGTGCCTTATTATCTGTTAATGAGACCCAATACATTGGCTATCATTGAGGCCATATGGAAATTTAGAGAATCCACGGGTTTGCCCATGTGTTTTACGTTGGATGCAGGTGCAAACGTTCATTTATTGTTCAATTGTGAGAAAAAATTAGACATAATGAACTTTGTGGAGGAGCAATTGTTACCTTATTGCGAATCTGGACGTTATCTTTGCAGTAGCATTGGTGGTGCTCCTGAAAGAATCGCCGATGAGTAATAAATAACATGATCAAAGAATCCCTTCACTACGCAAAAATTCTCTTGTTCGGTGAGTATGGAATAATTGAAGATTCCATGGGGCTGAGTATCCCTTATACTTTTTATAAAGGAAATTTTGATTTTACCGATTCTCCTAATGAATTTCAATTAAACTCAAATCGGAGTTTGTTAGATTATCGATCTCATTTACTTAAACTGCAGCAAGAAGGTGAACTGCCTTGTCAATTGGATTTGGATTCTATGTTGCAGGATTTGCAAAATGGTATGTATTTCGATTCCACTATTCCTCAAGGGTTTGGTGTTGGTAGTTCAGGTGCCTTGGTAGCTGCGGTTTATTTTAAATACGCGACCTCCCGAATTGAAGTAGATTCCGTAATGGATCATGACAACCTTTCAGTGTTAAAATCTATCTTAGCCAAGTTAGAATCCTATTTTCATGGTAAGAGCTCTGGATTAGATCCGTTGATTTGCTATTTGAATTTGCCTATTTTAATCAAAGGGCAAGGTGATTTGGATGCCGTTGGTCTACCCGTTGAAAATACCGAGGGTAAAGGTGCTATATTCTTAATGAACTCTGGCTCTCCAGGTAAAACACAGAATATGGTTAGTATATTTTTAAATCGTTTGAAAGAAGAAGGATTTAGAAATATGGTTAGAACCGAACTGAAAAAGCAAAACGATGCCTGCGTACAGTCTTTCTTGAAAGGCGAGCCCAAGCAATTGTTGCAAAATGTTAAAGGCTTGTCGAAGTTGTTGCTTGAGAATTTCAAGCCAATGATACCGGATCATTTTCAGGAATTATGGCAAAAAGGGTTGGAGACCAATGCCTACTATTTAAAACTTTGTGGTAGCGGCGGCGGCGGTTTTGTTTTAGGCTTTACCAAAGACATAGAAATGGCCAAATCGATGCTGCCAGATCATACGTTGCAAGTGATTTACAAGATATAATTGCAAAAAGATTGAATTAGTCTGTGATACTTGTTTCATAATATAACCCTAGGCTAATCCAATTTATTATCTCCTAAGTTCAATATCTCGACTACCGATCTTCTGCTTTTCAACGGAATTGTATAACTAGAATCCGTTCGATTTATTATAAATTGCCATATTAAATTTTGAAGCGCCGACAAAAATATCTACTTAAATTTATTTTACTTCTCGGAGCAATTCGATGGTACAATTTGGCATTAATTGCGATTTCTCAGTACTTGATTTACTGGTTAACGTTTTCAGAACAAGGATTATCGGGGGTTTTATACGATGTAAAATTACATTTAATTGTATTTTCCAGTATTTGTACGGTGGCGGCAGCATTTATTATCAATGCATTTTATGATCAAAGTAAGGATTTGGTGAATGTACCCAAGACCGTGATTTTTGGTCGATTATTGGGTGAAACGAGATTGCTAAATCTGTATTTTGTATTGAATTCTTTAGCGATGTTTTTTGCGATGATGGTATCGCTAAAAGCTCTCGCTTTCTTTTTTATATATGCTTTGTTTTGCTGGTTTTACTCGCATAAATTGCAGAAAAGACCCATTGTTCGCGAAGTATCGGGTACTATTCTTACCCTCGTTCCCTTGTTTTCGGTTTGGTTGCATCACGGAAATTGGCATTGGGGAATGTTCTATTACATGGGTTCATTGTCTGTGTTATTATTTACCCGATCG
>CAYUNO010000285.1:0-3104 GCA_964446075.1 uncultured Flavobacteriaceae bacterium
TATTTGGGAAATTCTGTAATTCAAACTGGGCCTCAGAAAGTGCCATTTTCATTATTCAAAGGAGTGAACTCTGATTTGAAGTTGAAGGATTTTAAAGTGAGTTTGATTTTGAAAAACAGTATTGGTGCAGATGGCAGACTTCGATTGAATCAATTGAAGGGGGAAAATGTGTTTTCTCAGAAAGTGGAACCACTGAGAGCAGATGTATTAGGACAGGATTTATTTGTTACATCTCCACCATTTAAACGGGATGCATATACCGTTACAGAGGTGGTATTGGATTCGAGCAATTCTAATATTCGTACGTTTATAGAAAATTTGCCTCAACTGTTACATTATGATTTGGATTTGGAAACCAGTCCAAACGGCAACGTGAATAATTGGCAGGATTTTGTTTTTGACAATAGTAAGGTAGATGTGATTTTGAAGGTGGAAGCACCGGCAGAGTTGTCTTTTTCTGAGCTTGTATTGCGTGATACCCAGTCGTTGGATTTAAGTAATTTAGGTGATTTAAGCAGGGTGAAATCAGCTTTAATGCGTGTGAAAGCGGATAATGGTTTTCCTTATGGTGCCCAATTGCAGCTTTGGTTGTTGGATGCCAATATGGTTAAATTGGATAACTTGGATATTTCTTCAGAAACAAACCGGATAGAACCTGGAATAGTATTACCCGATGGAACACCTGTAGAATCGGTGGAAAGTCAATTGGAGCTTGCTTTACCAAGACGAAAAATTTCGGTATTACAGCAGGCGAAGTTTATTGCTATCGAGGCGAAATTGATAGGCGATGGACAGATGAAGTCGTTGAACAGTGCCTACGGTTTGCAACTTGCCACCACGTTGGACTGCGAATACGAAGTGAGGGTTGGAGGGAAATAAGTAGTTTAATAAAAATTGTATTTGAAGAATGATCAATGAAGCTAGGATGAAATATCAGTTGGGTGTTCTGATTGGAATGGTTTTTATGGGATTTTTAAATGAAATCAAGGCAGATGGAATAGAAACCGAAAAGTGTTTGGTGGGAAATAGAGGATGTAGGATAGAGTCTTTCTGGAATAATTGTTCTGATAGCACAGATAATCCCCTGATTAGCATGGACACAATGCCGGTTACAACAATTACAAAAAATGAATTTGGCTATACGAGTTGGTATATTCCTTATTCATTGCGGTTAAGTCCTTCTGTTCAGGTATATACGGGAAGTAACGTACTGCCTCAAGCGTTGTTAAATAGAATAGTCTTTGGAGGTTATATGGATCCTGCTTTAATTGGAAAAGTGGAAGGAAGATTAAAGCCATTTAATCGTTTGGGGTTTGAACAGTTTAACGAATTGGGCTTCTACTATAAGGCGAATGCATCCGAATTTTACGGTATGGGGTATAGGACTAACAGGGAGTCGCTGGGTTCTGCAGAAGTTACCACACAAGAAAATTCTAAAATCACATCTTGGTCGGATCGTGGCTTGCTCATTTCTGGTGAAAATAAACGTGTGAAAGCAGGAACTAATGACCCCTCCAACGAGATTGAGAATAGTCAAAAGAAAAAATATTCGGTATGGATGGGGTTAAATTATTCGGTTTTGGCTGGCGCTCGATTTACCGATGATGCGTATCGTGCGTTGTTGCGCGGCAATGGGTATTATCTTGGAAAGACGTTAGATATTGGGAATAATCGATTTAAGCAGCTGGGTTATGTGGGCGCTGATTTTATTTTTTTTAAAAACGGCGATAACGGCAATTCCTTGGATCCATTGAAATCCAAGACGATTAGGATTCCAATTACTTGGATGGTTTCGGTTAGAAATTTAAGCAGTTTTCAGTTGTTGCGAACGGATGGGCTTGAGTTATTTACCTCGCCCGCTGCGGATTCATTGAGTTTGGATGGTAGATTTTATCAAGTTGGCTTGAAGGGCGGTAGTATTAATCCGGGTATAACTGTTGGTTTTAATCAATTTTTATTAATTGGTAAGAGTGGATCTTTGCGTACATCACTGAATTTTTCCTTGGAAGATTTTGGTTTTTATTACCTGCAAAACGCCAATGTACTATCCAGAGGGTATGCTTGGGATGCTAACGGTAAAGGTTTTAGCCCTAGTTCAGAGTCCTCCACGCTGCCAGTGTACTTGAAACAGGCCAGTGTTACCACCGGAAACTTGCAGTTGGGAAATTGGTTTACTCAACAAGTTGATACCGCAGAAGCGCGATTACGGGTTGTAGAACAAGTGCGTTCGGGATGGATTATGTCGCCATTTAAAGTTTCTATTAAGACCAATATATTCACGTTAAGTTATCGCAACCTTCCTGGAATGATGCCCTTGTTTTCGGTATATCCGGGAATACGAACAAGACAGGTACATCGTTTTTTTGCAGAGGTTTTTAATCTTAAAAAGGATTATTTACGAAAAGAATTAGAAGCTAATAGCAAACTATTTATGGGTTTTTCCGTAGGCGGTTTTGATAAGGTTAATTGGCGATTGGGGTATGAAACCGACTACCTATGGTTGGGAAAAGCGGTACGATTCCGTGCTGATATTGTTGGGGTAGAGGCGCTTTTAGCACCTAAAACATATCATGGTTTTGGGTTTAACCTATCGG
Organism: uncultured Flavobacteriaceae bacterium; assembly: GCA_964446075.1. Taxonomy (GTDB): domain Bacteria; phylum Bacteroidota; class Bacteroidia; order NS11-12g; family UBA955; genus JAGKXC01. Next base: position 2,595 of record CAYUNO010000285.1, read on the forward strand.
CATTGGCTTTGTTCTAATAATCTTGTCCGTGCAACACGGCTTTTAACCTATTTCATTTTGTTTACTAAGGCCATCAGACCGTCGAAATCGGTATAGCCTAAGGAACGACCAATTACTTGACCTTTTTTAAAGAAAATTACGGTAGGGTAGCCTTCCAAGCGATATCGATCAGCGATATCCATTTGGGCTTCGGCATCAACTTTTAGTACCGTAACGATATCGGAATGTTTTTCTCTCACTTGTTCAATAAAGGGAGCCATTTTCTTACAAGGTCCACACCAGGTAGTGTAAAAATCAACCATTACTAGTTTATCACCGGCGATAACTTTATCGAATTCAGCGGTAGTGATAGGTTCTCCGGAGTGATTTGACTGTTGGCATTGGCTTTGAGTTGCCACGGTAAAAGCGGCAATAAGCATTACAAATCCAAGGGTTAAGAACTTTATCAAGAGGAAATTATTTAACACAAAGGTACTACGGGAAGTTTGTATATTTTTGAAGGATGGCTGA
>CAYUNO010000286.1:0-3091 GCA_964446075.1 uncultured Flavobacteriaceae bacterium
GTAACTTCCATCGAAGACCCAAGTAAGCTGTTCTGCCATTGGTTGGTCCCCAAGCATACCCGGCATCAAATTTTCCGCTCATATCTAGAATAGGAAAGTTTTGATTTACATTTAGTAAATTTTCAACTCCGGAATAGAATTCCCATTGTTTCCAATCTTTTCTTATTTGAATATTGAATATCGAAAATACGGGGCTGTAACCAGGCATCCAATCGATAGTTGCAAAATTAGAATTGGAAAAATATGGAATTCTTTTTGGGCCATTAATTTGACAGACTCCATCGAAATACCAAGAATTTCGCGTTTGATATTGTAAGAAAATAATACCCCTATGCTTTGATTGAAATGGTTGCAATTGCATAATTCCACCATAGAAACCTTTACTTTCTAAATATCTGTAAGACAATCTGTAGGTAAATCTTCTATGAAAATAACCATTTAAATCTAGTTGAATAGCCAAATTAGAACCTGCGTTACTGCCAGTATTGTATCGTATGAGAGCATTTTCTAAATCGGCATCACGATCAATGATAACTTGAGTTAAGAATTTGGTATAAAAGCCATCCAAAACAAACGTGGTAGGGTAGTCAAACAACATGAAATTCTTTAAATAAGATATACCTCCATTCCACGCTTTTTCTTGCGGTAAGAACCCTTTTATAATCTGCTCTGGTTGTTCGATTTTAATAAAACGATTATTGACCATATTGTGCAAGTTTTCTGAAAATACGAACGGAGTTCTTCTGCCAAGTCCACCTTGAAAATTAATTTTGTTGTTGGGGTTTATTTCGAATTTACCATGTATTCTTGGTGTTGCGTAAATTCCATACAAACTGTGATAATCCAATCTGCCACCAATTACCCAATTCCAATGTTCACCTTCAATTACCCATTCATGAAATCCACCGATTTCGGTAAATAAACTTGAATTATTCCAATTGAATTTGAATGAATCTGAAAGAGATTCACTCCAATTAACCAAATTAAATTGTAATCCTGATTTAGATTGTTTTTCTTCTTTTTCGGGAGTTTGATACAATAATGAATAATGCAAACGAGACTCTTGTGCTGTAAACCGTCGATTTATTAATGTATTCAAATTGGAATTAATCGTGTGATGGGAAACACTTATTACATTTCCTAAACTTCTAGTAGCTGCTTCATTTAGAAATCGCCCGTATTTCAAATAAACATCGCCATGCTGCTCGGATAAATTAAAGTTGAATCTTTTTGGTTCTTCCAATAATTTCCCCCATCTACCATGTTCTACTTCGCCTGCTTTTCTATTATCAACCCAAAACAATCCGCCCGTTTGCAATTCCCATTTTTTATTTGGTATTTGTGTATGATTTCCTATGACATATCGGGAGTAAATTGGCATATCGCTGTAACCATCATGCCCCATATCCATCGTTATGCCTTGATTACCCCGATGTATATAAGTATGACTCAGTGACCTTTTTCCAACTGATTTTAAGACAGCATTGAACTCATTTCTTCCTTGGTTATTTCCATAAGCGTTCAAGAATATTTTTGGATCTTTTAAATTACTTTTTAATGCAAAATTAAGTCCGCCGGTTATCCCATCCCATCCGCTTGTTACAGAACCAATACCTTTGGCGATATGTACCCCGCCAACCATGGGACCTGGAATATTACTTAGCATATTCATGCTAGAAATTCCCTGAGCGGTTGGTATGTTTTCGCGTGTCATTACAACATATTTACTATGCAATCCCAATAATTCAATTTGCTTCATTCCACTTACACCATCGGAATTAGTAACCTCAACGGTATTGGTGAGTTCAAAGCTCTCCGAAAGAGTGCAACATGCTGCCTTTTTGAATTCTTCTTCGCTTAAAATTTCTTTTATCCCCATACCTTTTCCATCAAAACGAGCATTGCTTTTTGTATTGATTTCAATGGTATTGATTCGCGATACAACAGAATCAGAATTCGCGCTGGCAGAATCCGATTTACTTTGTGCGAATGAAGAATGTATGAAATTTATTTGGGCGATGCAGAAAAAGACAATTAAAAATCGTCGTGCTCGCATTTTCCGCCCTCCCTATAACGACAACAATCCGGTAAACTTTGATATACAACTTCACTAGCAGTCACTAATGGGGTATCATGCCCCACCATTGCTACCATGTTGTGTATTTGAATTTCCTCCAATTTCCTCGGATCGAATGTTACAGTCAGTAATTTTGATTCAGTTTGATAAATGGCTTTGTATATGCCTTTTTTATCGAGTGCTTTTTCGATTCGGTCTTTACACATAGTACATGTACCTTCAACCTGAAATGAAATTACTGATTTTTTAATTGGTTTTGGTGTTGGAGCTTGTTTCCAAGCCGTATTCAGTAGGCAGATGCCTAACATTAAAATTATATAAATTGGTTTTTTAATTTGATTTTTCATAAATACTTGGTTTTAAATTGAGTTAAAATAAATTGTTTAATTGTTTACAATCAAGTAAAACAATTAAATTATCCAAGTACGCAGTAAACTGCAATTCTCAATCGATGTATGAATTTTGATTGGAATTTTTTCTATGTGATTGGGAATTTTAAATTGCTGTTGGTTGTTATGATAGCTTGAATTTGTAAGTAAAACACCAAGCAATTCCGGCGATAATTGAGGAAGAGGTACATTGCACTTTTGAAGTTTTTCTGGTAATGGATTTACGAAGAAAAAAAACTCTTTACTGCAACAATCATCGGAATATAAAATATTACTGTGATTTGGTTTTGTTAAATTAAGCTTTGTATTTGTTGACTTGTTTAATTTCGAACAGCAATTGGAAGTGGTTGTTAATTTTCTATTTACGGAATTTCTATTGTTTTGGTGATTAGAAATGCAATCATGATCAAAAAGATGCAAGCCATCTTCATTGCATAAATGATATCCGAATTGCAAAAATCCTACACTGAATGTTATTACAAACATTAATAGGTATATGGCAATCTTCCGTATCATCCAATCAAAATTAATACAAAATTAGTTTTGTTCTCAAACACCATTTTTCTTCGAAAAAGTTGACTAAACTTATTCATCTTAGCCTGCGATATTACTACCAAGATAGGAA
>CAYUNO010000287.1:0-3074 GCA_964446075.1 uncultured Flavobacteriaceae bacterium
ATAGAAGGCAAATTTGATCAAGATAACGACGGGTTTGCTAATTACCGCGATGTGGATTCTGATGCCGATGGTATTCCCGATTTAATTGAAGGCATTCCGTTTACCGGTAAATTACCTGCAGATACAGATGGAGATGGCGTGTATGATTATCTGGATGAGGATACTGATAATGATAAAATTGCAGACGTAGTTGAAACCGTGGCCGATATAGATGGCGATGGAACGGGCAACTGGCGCGACGAAGATTCAGATAATGACGGTGTAATTGACCTATTAGAAGGTCGTGGCGACACCGATGGCGACGGCATTCCTGATTCTATTGATGAAGATGCGGATAACGATGGTATTCCCGATTTGATTGAAGGATTTGCCGATGCGGATGGTGATGGAATACCGAATTCTCTAGACTTAGATTCCGATAACGATGGAATTAACGACGTGTTGGATGCATTAGGAAAAGACGTGGATGGAGATGGGTTCTTGGATGCGGGTGAGCCTGCTCTTGGTTTTGTAGATTCTGACAACGATGGCATTATGAATTCCTTGGATAGAGATTCTGACGATGACGGGATTTTTGATTTATACGAAGCTTCCAATGCCTTGTACGATGCAAATAATGACGGTAGAATTGATGGTATCGATACCGATAAAGACGGTATTAAAGATAATGTTGATGGTTCAACAGGAGTATTTGGAGATTTATACGATGTTCTAGCAGTTAAATACGATGACGGCGATGGCCTACCTGAATTTATCGATTTAGATTCGGATAACGACGGAATTTCTGATGCAGTGGAACATGCAAATTCAAAAATCGACCCAGAAACTCTGAGAAATTACCGCGATTTTGATGGCGATGGAGTTGATAACTATTGCGATTTGGATTCCGATGGGGATTATATCATAGACCAAGAAGAAGGAACCTTGGATCCAGACGATGATGGGGATGGAAATTGGATCGATGAAGATTCCGATGGCGATTTGATAGCTGATTCGGTGGAAACCAATATCGACTTCGATAAAGATGGAATTCCTAATTACTTGGATTTGGATTCCGATGACGACGAATTGGATGATAAGTTGGAGACCGAATTGGATGCCGATAAAAATAAAATCAAAGACTTTGTAGATCCAAATACTACAATACCCGAAGTATTTACTCCCAATGGGGATGGGTTGAATGACGTATTCTATATTAAAGGATTGCGTAATTATCCCAATGCGATGTTAACTGTTTTCGACCAATGGGGACATGTGGTTTATAAATCTCCACTGGGGTATAAAAACGATTGGGATGGTAAACAGAGAAGCGGTCCCGGTTATTTCTTAGGTTCAAACTTAACAGAAGGGCTTTATTATTATGTATTGGATCACAATACAGAATCGGGAGCTGTATATATCCGTCCACAAACGAAAGGCAACGTTTACATCAAACCTTAATTATTTAATCGTGAAAAACTACACATTGAAAACTATAAAAAGCCTCGTCTTCCGATTCGTTGGAAGTGCCTGCTTGCTGGCTTCGGTCTGCGTATGGCAAACATTATCTGCGCAACAAATGGGGTTGGCTAATCAATACGATCGAATTTCTGGCGTGTTAAATCCTGCGTACAACGGATTAAATCGCGCAGTGCAAGTAGACGCAATTACAAAATCACAGTGGGCCAATTTCCCTGGATCTCCCAAAATGAAAGTGGTTGGAGCCCAGTTGCCCTTGAATAGAGATTTTGCAGCGGGAATTAATCTACAAACTTTGAGTGTTGGGAAGTTCCAAAATGCTAAACCACTTTCTTTATTCTCGGTTGGTGCAGATTTAGCATACCACAAACAATTGGCCAAGAATGTTAATGTTTCCACAGGATTAAGAGTGGGTATGTTTAGCTACAATGCCCAGTTATCATTACTAAACGCCAACGATCCCAATGACGGTTCCCTGGTTGATAACAACTATACCATAAAGACACCGTTAGTAGGTGGTGGTATTATGTTGTACGGAAAACAGTACTTTGTGAGCGCTTCTATGCCGCAGTACGCCATTATGGCCAACGAACAAATTAACCAGTACAACATCAACTACGCTTCAGCGCCGATGATGATTTTCTCAACTGGATACTTGCAGAAATTATCCAAGGATTGGGATGCAAAGCTAACCGTACAAGGAAGGCACTTTGCCGGATTGCCGTTTCACATTGATGCAAATGCCTATTTCTACTACAAAAACCAAATCATGTTTGGATACGGTAGACGAAATAACACAGCCAATGTTTACCAATTGCAAGTTCGATTTAACGAATTTGTGTGGATTAATTATGGCTACGAACGTGGGTATATCTACGACAGTCAGACTCCATTTTCCAGCCATGAATTTGGTGTGAGCTATAAGTTTTATCAGCCTAGCAAGCAGATGTTTATTGAACCTAGAAATTATTAACCGAACCCAGAATTTATTGTTATGATCAAACCCGAGTACCTATTTATCTGGATTCTATTGCACCTGAGCGCCGTGGAGTTTCCGCGTAAACTGAAGAAACAATCTTCTGTTCCTGTTCCCGCAGCCGAACACGTGGTGCATGCCCGCTACAAAAAAGCCATAAAAATGTATTCCAAAGTAAGCGATATCAAAGTGGCCGATGAACTGAAAGCCCATGCCTTCGCTTTGGGAAAATTACACCAGTACGATTCTTCTTTAACCGAATACAAGTTATGGATGAATAAATACAGCAGCAACGTTACCGCACCCGATTTGTTAAATGTTGTGGATGTTGCCTTGTCGGCAGGGGATAAAATCTTCGCAGATAGTCTTATCATGGCTCTTAAAGCGGCCGATTTTTCTTATGGAGCCATTTATAGCGAATACAATGATCCCGCATTTTTAACAACGCAAGTTGAACCCGTTAGCAGCATTCCAGTTACAGCATTGGCTATTGCTGATAGCATCGACGCGCACGGTTTGGTATTTGGTCCCAATAAGGTATATTACCACGCAAGAATGCACCGAACAGGTGGATTGAGATCATCTATTTCACCCGTAGACGACAAACCTTTTCCCTCCATTTTAGTAATGGATACCTTGG
>CAYUNO010000288.1:0-3070 GCA_964446075.1 uncultured Flavobacteriaceae bacterium
AAATCTGTTTGTATCAGATAGGTATGCAAGGGGGGAATAATGGCGTCATTAGTCATAAAAATTCTTGCTTTACACTGCGGTTAATTGGTTTAGAATTTGGGCTGCTTTGTGCAGGGTATCATCGTTTTTCGCAAAACAAAACCGCAGGTATGTACCAGGCAGAGATTGTTTCGAAAACGCAGTCAACGGAATACTGGCCAACCCCTTTTCCACGGTTAAATCTACCGCAAAATCGGCATCCGATTTATTGGTTATGCTTCCTATATCGGCCACTAAAAAGTAAGCACCTTGACAGGGCAGCCAAGAAATCGCTGGATTATGGAGTTGTTTTAATAAAGCATCTCGTTTTTGCTGCATCAGCTGAGAAACCGTAAATTCATAATCTGGGTTTTCCAATAAAAACTGGTGCGCTCCTACTTGCATGGGCGTATTGGCGGCGAAGGCAAGGAACTGAAAAACCTTTCGTAATTCCACAGAAATCGCACTTGGTGCGCATAGATACCCCAGTTTCCAACCGGTTGCGTGAAAGGTTTTCCCAAAGGAAGAAACCGCTACTGCTTTGTGAGCCAATTCGGGGATTTGCAACACGGAAACATGTTGTTTTCCGTCTAAGACCATGTGCTCATACACCTCATCGGATAATACAAACGCCTTTGAATCTTTTAGTATATCGGCCAATTGGATCCAATCATTCAACTCCATAATACATCCCAAAGGATTGTGTGGTGTGTTTACTAACACCAAACGGGTTTTATTGGACAAAAGACTTTTTATTTCTTCCCAGGGCCATGGGGACTCGCCGCGTTGCAACGCATCAATGCGAATATTGGCTCGTTTTATCACACCTCCATTCAACTCTATTACGGGTGCATACGAATCGTAACCGGGTTCCAAAATTATCACCTCATCCCCCGGCCTTACTAAAGCCGTAATTGCCACATACAATCCGGCTGTTGCTCCAGGAACCAACGTGATTTCAGAATCTGGATTGAGCGAAACTGAGCGCCAATCTTGAATTCTATGTGCCAACAATTCTCGCAATTCTGGAATCCCTGGCATTGGGGCATATTGATTCCTTCCGTTATGCATTGCATTGGCTACGGCCTCCTGCAGCTCAATGGGAGGATTGAATTCAGGAAATCCTTGGGATAGGTTGATGGCTTTATGCTTTACAGCCAAGCCCGACATTACCGAAAATATCGACGCGCCATATCCCGGTAATTTTGATGTTAACTCCATAAAGATTCCTTGGTAATTGAACCTTTACGAATATATATCAATGGGCAATAACGGCTATAAACAGGTTATCACCATTTGTAAATTATCGAATCAGCATAAACGTACCTCGTTCGGTATGTTTAAAGCCATTTTTATCGATAATATACAAGGAGAATATATAGGCTCCAGCAGAGGCCTCTTTTCCTCCGTATGTACCATCCCAACAGCCTTGGAAATTATTGCTTTGATAGATTAACTGACCCCATGGATTAAAAATTTCAAAATCAAAACGAGATAAATAGGGCGAAACCGTGGGCGCAAAACAATCATTCAATCTATCGTCATTGGGAGTAAACGTATTGGGTACATATTGATAGTGTAATGGGTAAAAAGGACCGATAACTTTCTCCACGGTATCCAGGCAATTTTCATCACTTACCACCTTTAACACAACAGTTTTATAACCAGTATCTTGGAAAGTAAACTTCGGATTAGCTGCATTGCTTTGCATAAAATTAGATAGCATATAATCCCAACTTACAACTTCCTTAGTAGAAGTATTTTTCAACCAAATGCTCATATCTACCTGTTGAGGAACAAATGAATCCAATTCAAAATCGGCTACAGGCTTAGGCTTTACTTTTAATACTCGATTCAATGCTAAGGTATCTTTACAACCAGATTGTGTTTCAATAATGAGTATTCCGGAATAGTATCCGGGTCGAGACATTTTCATTGTTACCCGTTGGCCATCCGCAGTTTGATTGCCAATTTTCCACGTATGTTTTGCCACGGGATCATTTGCACAATACGAGGATGATGTTAATTCGTTCAGGTAGGGAAAGCACACCGAATCTCCCGCTGCCCCTAATACAATTTTATCTCTAACCAGCAGGGATTTATATAAGGTATCAATACACCCTTGTTGATTTAACGTATACACCGTTAACAAATACGTTCCGGGATTAGCGTACGAATGCGAGCTCTGCAATCCCAAAGTGGTGGCACCGTCACCCCAATTCCATTGGTTGCTTACTGGCTTAACCAAGGCATTCGTATTGGTAGGATTTATGTTAAATCGATTGTAATTGAAACAACTCACGTCATTGGAAGCACTAATATCCAAATAGGTATTTTTAACAATCAGAGTGGGTTTAGTTAAGGTGTCGCTACAAAATTTATCGCTAGTTGCTACTAAAGAAACTGGGAATTTACCAATAGTAGGATATTGATAATTGTTTATGGCATTCCCGGTGATTGTATTTCCAATTCCATCAAACCACTTATAGGACAAAGAACCGCTTGCTACAGTAGAACTATTGTAAGTGTTCATTCCGCTACCCTTAAAACAAACAATGGAATCAATAGTGAATTTCGACTGTGGAGTTGGATGAATATTCACCTTAATTTCTGTTGAATCTTCGCAACCCACCCCCGAAGTCACCTTCAATTTTACAGGAAACGTACCCGTTTTGCTAAAATGATACAACCAATAATCGGGATCTGTGAACTTTTTGTTTTCTATCGTCCAAACTATGTCAAAGGCTCCTTCTTGAATGGAAGATGTGCTATACAATTGAATTCGATTATATCGCATACAACTATCAATCAAGCTGTAGTTAATAGAAGCAACCGGTTGATCATTAACTTTTAAAAGTCGTTTAAAAGTATCAATACAATGTTTATCCGAAGTAGCTACTACTTGAATATTCTTTTTCCCGAAATCACCATAGGAAATAGGCGATGGAGTTTTTAAGGAAGAAGATTTACCTTCATCCAATGACCAAGAATAATTTACAGATCCTGTGGCAATGGTGCTAATATTTATAAATTGGTAACTATTACCTGCTAA
>CAYUNO010000289.1:0-3059 GCA_964446075.1 uncultured Flavobacteriaceae bacterium
TGTAAGGGGGCAATACGTTGATGAATAATATTAAAATTGTGTTCCCAATTGCCTATTTCAGTAATTCCATAGAGAACCTTGGCTAATTCGAGTTCCGGAACTGTAAGGTTTTCTGCCAACTCCTGATAAGTAAAGGTATAGAACTTTCCTTCTATGCCTTCCGAATCAGCGTCGAGAGCAGACCCAATTAGAAATCCATTGGGCGTTGGGATTCGCAATTCACGATTGGTGAATTCAATAATATGTTGTGCCGTATCCCGGTATAATGCAGCATCTGAATATCCGAAGCTTTTTGCGTAAAGTCCTAGTAATTGGCCGTTGTCATAAAGCATTTTTTCGAAATGCGGAGCGAACCAATGGGCATCAGTACTATAACGACAAAATCCACCACGAACGGCATCATAAATGCCGCCATTGCGTAATTTAATTAATGTTAGATGTAAAATATCCTTGGCCGATGGGTTTTCGGAAATACTTAACGTATCGAGGATAAATTCAAATAATCCGGGTAATGGGAATTTAGGGGTTCTATCTACACCGCCTTCGGAGTAATCCAACGTGTGTAACAGACTTTCCAAGGCTGTAAACGTGAACTCTTTTCGTTTCCAAGAAGGAATATCCTGAACTGTATTTGATAGGATACCGTCAGTATTTGGCCCGGCGTTTCTAGTTGAGGATTCCCCGGTGTTTGCATTTAAGGATTTGGATTGATTTAGTTTGTTTAAATGCTCCATTATTCGCGTTCCATATTCGTACGCTTTTTCTGGTGTATCCTTCCAAACCGCAGAGATTTGTTCCAATACCTGTATCCAAGAGTTTTTTGGGAAATACGTTCCTGCGTAAATGGGTTGTTGATTCGGCAAGCAAATCACGTTTAATGGCCATCCGCCTCTACCGGTCATAATCTGACAGGCATCCATATAAATGGAATCAATATCGGGTCGTTCTTCACGATCTACTTTAATATTAATGAAATTGAAGTTCATCAATTCGGCTGTTTCGAAATCTTCAAAACACTCATGGGCCATTACATGACACCAATGGCAGGTGCTATAGCCAATACTAACGAGAACTAATTTGTTTTCATTTTTTGCCAATTCCCAGGCAGCGTTATTCCATTCTTTCCAGTCAACTGGATTATAAGCATGTTGTTTTAAGTAAGGACTTTGACTAAAAAGAAGTTGATTGGGTGTATTTGAATTCATGGAGTTCGCTTAATTTTGAGGTATGCAACTGGTGGCGGGATTGAACCAAGGTTATATAAAATACAAAGTTCGGGGTATAAGGATCTATTTTCCCAAGCAATTGCGGTGTATGGGGTTGTTTTTTCGTTTAACTAGTGCTTTTATACTAGTTCATTGTATTGCTGGCATAGGTGTAGCATTTTCTCAATCTGTAGATTCATCAGCGATTAATACGATAAGAATTAATAATTTGTCCGATAAGGACGTGGCTAAGGATACGGCGGAGCAGGATACATTTTCCATAAACCTTCCAACATTTCGTACCTTGACATTTAGTTTTGGTTCGCATGAGGAAGCATTGGACAGTTTGATGGTTGCATTATTAAAGAAAAAGGGGATGCCCGTTCAGGCCTACCTGCCCAAAGCGGTATTCACCCAGCAGTGGAAGTTACACGATACGGCAGCCAGTCAGCAAATAATCGATGGTGCCTGGATGGGGTACCAATACCAGTTTACTAAGAGTTTCCAAAAAACTCGAAAATACCTATTGAAGAATAAAATAGTATTGAAACGATCCGAAATTGGAACCAAGCCGATGAAGATAACCGAGGATATTGAGGGTTCTGGAATAAAAAAGTATGAGTATATCGTTACATTTAAGAAAATGAAATACGTTTTATCCTATCAGTTGTGGTGGATTAATGAGAAAGGGTATTGGGTAAATGCGGTTGAGTTTCGATTGAAACCCGTTCAATAGATGTTGAACGTTATTTTTGGTTGTTGCGTTAGCAACGTAACGTATCAAACAGATTAACTTATATTTATGTGGTATTTAGGAAAGTAACTTTCTAACAATCCTTGGGCCTACATAGATGAACCCCGTATATATCTGTACTAAAGAAGCACCTCTACTGATTTTTTCTTCGTAATCCTCCTTAGTGAAAACACCACCCACACCAATCAAAGGAATGTCACCACCCAGTTCCATGCCCAAAAATGAAAGTATGGTATTGCTTTGATCTAACAAAGGAGAGCCACTTAGTCCGCCAGGTCCAATTTTTTCAATGGTTTTATGGTCGGTGTGTAAATTATCTCTACTGATAGTAGTATTAGTAGCAATTACACCATCCACTTTGGCTTTTTTAATAATTTGAATAAGTTCTTTTACTGCCGATTGTTGGAAATCCGGTGATATTTTCAAATAGATGGGTTTCCATGTACTTTTTTTCGTTCTACGCTCTTGTAATTCGGCAAATAGTTCTGTAATGAATTTTTCTTCCTGCAGTTCTCTAAGTCCCGGGGTGTTTGGACTAGAGATATTAACTACAATGTAATCTACATAGTCATACAGGGCTTCAAAGCAGTAGATATAATCGTTAATAGCTTCCTCGTTTGGCGTAATTTTATTTTTTCCGATATTACCACCTACAATCAATCCTTTAGGTCTTTTTTTAAGTCGTTCCACCATTGCGTCAACCCCTTCGTTGTTGAATCCCATTCGGTTGATTAAAGCGTTGTCTTCTGGTAATCGGAATAATCTCGGTTTAGGGTTGCCTGCTTGTGGTTTGGGAGTAACTGTACCAACTTCCACGTATCCGAATCCTAGTCGTTTTAATAAATCCAACCATTTGGCGTCTTTGTCAAAACCGGCAGCTAAACCAATGGGATTAGGAAAAGTGATTCCAGAAACAATTACCGGATTTGTTTTTGGTGGTTGAATACTCTTTTCAATCCATTTACCAATTATCGGAAGGTTTAACAATATTTGCGAGCTTCTCATGGCAATTTCATGAGCAGCCTCTGGAGAGAAGATAAATAATATTGATTTGATAATAGAATACATGGACTATTTCCTAATGTCTATTTTCGTGCCAA
>CAYUNO010000290.1:0-3002 GCA_964446075.1 uncultured Flavobacteriaceae bacterium
AGGTGCAATCTTATTACCGGTCCAAAGTGTGGGTGTAATGGGTGATGAACGTACTTATCAGCATGTGGTTTGTTTACGTGCAGTAACCAGTGTAGATGGTATGACAGCCGATTGGAGTCATTTGCCGTACGAGTTTTTGGCTGATGTTTCAAACAAAATCATTAACAGGGTAAAAGGTATTAACCGCGTGGTGTACGACATTAGTTCAAAACCACCAGCAACTATAGAATGGGAATAAACCAACGTCTTCATAGATTAGCAAATACGCACATTCAATTATCCAAGTGCTTTTGGGTAACTGTAATTTGTTTTTGCACATTCCATATACAAGCACAAACGGAAAAGTCTATGCCCAATTCGCCAACAAGAATTGGAATTCTATTACCCTTTCAAAGCCAATATCAAAAAAATTCGGAGTTAACCGATTTAATGCTTGACTATGCGGCAGGCTTCAATTTAGCATTGGAAGATTTAAAAGAGGAAGGGTATCCATTAAAAGTATCTGTTGATTATTACGATTCCGATCCTTCGGATTCTACTCCAATAAACAACAAACTGATTAAGTCAACCTTAGCTACATTAATTGCAAAAAAATACGACGTAATTGTTGGACCCGTTTACGAACAGAATTTCAAAACATTCAGTACTGCAGCCATTCCCCAGCCCTATTTACATGTATCTCCCTTAAAATATCTGGATGTTAAAGGACTAGGGACAACCTTCAATTTCTTTTTATCTGATTCATTGAAAGCTAGAGCTGTTGCACATACCGTCGGCTTGGTTTTCAATCGATACAATATATTTATAATAACCGACGGCAAACCAACCAATACAATAAAAGCAGAATCAATGAAATCAACATTGGATGCTTTGCGTGGTAATAAATCAACTAAAATTATCGGACTAAAAAACAACATCCCGTTAACCATAAACAAAAAAGATTCTTGTGTATTAATTGTTTGCAGTGAAGATACAAAATATAGAACATTGGTTTCACCTGCTATTGAAAATCATACAAGTTCCTGGATTATCGGAGACCTAAGTTGGTTTGAAGATAAACGATTCTACCAAAATCAAAATCAATCAAACTGCTTATATCCTACCGTGAATTATGTAGATGTAACCGACAGTTTATCCATCGATTTCGCTAAACGATATTTTCGCAAAGAACTCGTTGAGCCCAGCAGATTTTCGTATATCGGCTATGATCAAGCCCGTTATTTACTTTCCAATTATATGTATTCTCAATGGGAGAATTTCGGTTTAAAAACTTCAATTAATAATCAGAACAATAAAGTTATCTATTACGGTTTAATTAATAATATAAGTACCTCTGGATTTGCAAAGAAAGATGCGGGAGAATGGTTTAGAATTATGAATGTTGGAATCAGATTAGTGAAAATTGAAAACGACATGTCGATGTTGTTTAAGCCATAACCCATTGGAAATCGTTAAAGCGCTCCCCTATCCTTTTCTTCGCAATTGTGCCGAGTTGATATTTCACTATAGTGGTGAAATCCCCTTCCATTTATATTTAAAACAAGAATTCAAAAAGAATCCTTCTTGGGGAAGTCGTGATAGAAGAAATTACAGACAATTTTGCTACCTATTTTGGCGCAGAGCGGAGTATTCCGATAAAGAGAGTATAGATTCAATTATACGTTGGTTAAAACAAACCAATGAAACGAAAGAAACATTGGTTGACGATTTGATAATTTATAATCGTGGATTTATAGAATTTCCGACATTATCTAAATTCCTTAATCCATTTTCAACTTCTCTAGAAAGCTCATTTTCGTTTTCAAAATGGATACTTAAAGAGCCTCCCGTTTGGATAAAGGTGGTTAACATACAACAGTTGGAGTTGATTAAAAACAGACTTAAGGAGTCCAATATTCAAATAGTTCATGATTTTTCGAAAATTGGTGCATTAGCAGTTGCAAGTCAATCCAATATTAACGCACTCGAAGAAGAAGGTCTTATTATCATTCAAGACATTGGTTCACAGCAATCTATGTTCTTGGATGATAAAATTGAAGAGACGGTCCTTACTAATTCTTCGGGAATGAGTATGGTTTGGGACGCTTGTTGCGGTGCTGGGGGGAAGTCGTTGAGTTTACGAATTAACTATCCAAAGTTGGATATACAATGTTCGGATATCCGACAAGGTATTTTAGACAATTGCGTAGAACGCTTTAATAAAGCTGGATTATCTGTACCTTTTGTTTTTAAACACAACTTAGCCAACGGCGAAAATAGAAAAACGAAATTTAAAGTTGTATTGGCCGATATTCCGTGCTCTGGTAGTGGAACCTGGCGAAGAAATCCTGAGGAAATGTGGTTTTATGACTCTAAAAAATGGGATGATATGATTTCATCGCAATTATCTATGGTGATAAATGCGGCAGCATCCGTTACCGAAGGTGGTTATTTAGTAGTTTGCACCTGTTCTCTGTTTGCGCGGGAAAACGAAGAATTAATAACACAATTCTTGCATATTGGAGATCAATCGAAGGATAAAGAACTTGGCTCCAACAACAACAATAACGTTACCCAATCCCATAATGTGAACAATAACACCAAAGTAGAGTCAGAAGATATTGCAGCATTGGATTTGTCAATAACGTCAAACCATGATTGGGAATTATTAGAGCAGAAATTCTGTGGTGGGATTGAATATGACGGAGACTTTATTTTCCGCAGTATATTAAGAAGAAAGTAGATTTTCAATCAACTAGCAGAAAGGACCTTTAGTAAGTCCCTTTAGTCTATAATAAGTTTAGTTTCCGAAGAACTTAAGTAAATCAAGCGGGATCGTATGCCCATTTTAGGTAAATGCTACCCCAAGTAAAGCCACCGCCAAAGGTGCTCAGAATCATATTATCACCCTTTTTAAATTGCTTTTCAAAATCAAACAAACAAAGGGGTAAGGTACCACTGGTTGTATTGCCATACCGTTGAATGTTAACTAAAACCTTAGATTTGTCAAGTCCCATTCGCTC
>CAYUNO010000291.1:0-2990 GCA_964446075.1 uncultured Flavobacteriaceae bacterium
GATTTTTTAAGATTACATGTTAAGATAAAGTTAAATAGAGATTTTCATTCTCGAACATTTTTAAAAATGTGTCGCAAAATTGCCTATGCTCAAGCTCAACTTTATAAATTAAAAGATTACGATGCATTTAAAAAAAATAATGAGATGTTTATTGAAATAACCACCAAACTCTACGGAACTATGGTAGCCAGAATATTTCCAACATTTAATTTAGGAATAATCTGATATAAGCCTTTTAAATGATTGGAATTTTAATAAAAAAAGTTAAAGAAATTTTTGTTTCATTATTATATATATATAAGTTGGTTTTTTATAAAAAACCAATTCAAAAAAACAGTTTGGATATTAATTTAATTGCCATAACTTTATTAGGAAGAAGAACTTTTTTTGAAGGTGTTAATGCGATTTTATCTTTAAAAACATCGGGGTTTAAAAACCCCATATTGTTTGTTAATCATGGTGATTTAAGCAAATGGCAGCTTACATTGTTACAGAATATTCTTCGAATTCAAAGCCATCAAAATTTTAATTCGAGTGACTTATTATGGTTTCACGGAAATTCAAACATGGAGCATTTTTATGCTAATAATGTATATGCAAAAAAATTAATTATCCCTTTAAGTATAAATGGTTGTAGTGTTTTATATTTCGATTCTGATGTAATTTTTTTTAGAAATCCAATTGAATTAATAGGTTCAGGAGAATCCAATATTATATCAAAGGATATAGGAGAATCGTTTTTTCCAGGAGTTTCTGATGCTGCAAAAGATATTGATTATAGTATTCAGTTAAATGCTGGATTTTGGTACATGCATTCCAATAGTATTTCTGAGTCTCGAGAATTAATTATGAAATTAATTGCCAAGCCGATTTTTCAAAATAACTCGGAACATTTATTTTTTGAGCAAACATTGACCGCGTCAATGTTTTTGACCAGCAATTCTGTTTACCTAGAAGAATCTATTGTGTTATTTGATACTACAACAAAAGCTTGGTGGAATCCTGCCGTCAAGGATATAATTGTTAAGCACTTCCCAGGCAAGTTTAAGCCATTAATATTTCGATTTCACTTGAAGAATATTTTTAAAATTTGAAGAATATTTTTAAAGATATTATTAAATCAATAATTTATTGTTTTCTAATAATTGTTTATTTCATTTATAAATGTTGTATTGGTTGGGTAGTTAAGAAATATTTAAAGAGCATGGATGTTATCATTCCAGTGCACGAGAAAGACTTAAAAGTTGGTTTATTCGCAATTCGAGCCATTAAATTTTTCAGTTTGAATTTGGTGAAACATGTTTATGTTGTGGGTAATGCAAAGTTGAAAGATAAATTACCTAAAAATGTTGTTTTTGTGGATGAGTTGCAATTGGGTTTACCTAATAAGTTTGATCTAAATTATATAGATTCCACAGGTTTGAATAGAAGTGGCTGGTTGTTTCAGCAATTTATTAAACTCTCGGCGGATAGAATTAGCTCCTCTGAATTTATTTTTATTTTGGATGCGGATACTATTTTTTTGCAACCGGTTTTATGGATAGACAAAAGGGGGCGTTCTCTATTATTTTATTCTGATGAATATCATTTGCCATATGGAGAATTTATTACTAGAGTTTTTCCTGATTGGATTCGGTATCCTTTATCGTTTGTAAGCCATCAAATACTTTTTAGACGAGATTTTTTGATAGATGTAAAATCACAAATTGAGGTTAAATTCAATCAACCTATTTATTCGGTTATTTTAGATAATTGTGATTTAAAAGAAATGTCCTGTTTTTCCGAGTATGAGCTTATAGGAAATTATTTAGTTCATCATCAAAAAAACAATGTGGTAATTAAACATTGGAAGAATATAGCGCTACCAATGAAATCAACTGCAGGAATGATACTATCTATTTTTCGGAATGGTTTTTTGTATCGATCAGCATCTTTTCACGTTTATAAGTAACAATAGATCTGATACAGAACGATTTAATTTTTAGGATAGATTTAGGGTTACGAAAGTTTAAATACTTTTTTGTCAATCAATTGTGGAGTGATAAGACGTTATTAAGCAGGCAGTTTCGAAAGTACCAGGGTTATGCTTTGGATTTGGAAAACCCAAAAACCTTGAACGAAAAATTGCAGTGGATTAAACTGCACGATCGTAGGCCGTTCCAGCAGGTTTTAGCCGATAAAATTGGAGTTAGAAATTATATCGCGAAATATTTGGGATCTGATTTGTTGGTTCCATTGTTGTTTCGCACAACGGATTATCGGCAATTGGTTCCTGAGAATTTACCTGATATACCGTTTATTATAAAGTTGAATCATGATTCGGGTAGTTTCGTAATTGTTCGGGATAAAAGTGCGGTGGATTGGGAGGCCGTGAGGAGGAAATTTCGATTTGGAATGGCTTGGAATTATTACTGGAGTGAGCGGGAGTGGCAGTATAAGGGAATCGTGCCGGAGATTTTGGTGGAGGAATTGCTGGTTTGTAGCGATGGTAGTATACCCAATGATTACAAGATAAACTGTGTGGGTGGCGAAGTTGGCTTTGTGTATGTGGCGGTGGATCGAGAAGGTAAAAACAAGCGCAATATTTACGATGCGCAATGGAATCCACTGTCATTCACATGGGGTAAATACTATAAGGATCATGTTAATTTTCGGGGGGAAGAAGTGGATGCGCCTTCAACATTGGGAAGGATGTTGGAAATATCGAAGCGGGTTGCGCAGCTGTTCCCGTATGTTCGGGTAGACTTTTACGATGTGGATGGAAGGCTGTATTTGGGTGAAATTACTCAATGTCAGGGTGGAGGCTATGATCAATTCTTGCCGTTTTCTTGGGATTTGTATTGGGGTGAGAAAATGCCACTTTCCATGATAGAAAGGGATTTTGAAATTTGAACATGGAGTTCGAGGAAGTGATAGGGGTGAATAATAACGATACTGGGGCGGATGCAGAAAGGTTGAGATGGAAGAGCACACGTCTGAACTCCAGTCAC
>CAYUNO010000292.1:0-2949 GCA_964446075.1 uncultured Flavobacteriaceae bacterium
AAATGAGGCTCCAGGAACCCCATCCGTTTCGTCGAAATTCCAAATAAAACTATCAATCACAAATCCCGGGTATTGAGTTGCATTCACAAACAAAATACTATCGGTATTATTACAAAATTCACCCGTAGGTTGCGTATAAAATGCGGGTTTCAATTTCATCCCCACATGAATCTGAAAGTCCCTGGTAACACAACAATTATTATCGGTACAAACCGTGAGTTTTGCATTGAAAACACCGGTGTCAGGGAAATTCTTTTCTACTTCAACTCCAGAACGAATATCTCCATCATGAAACTCCCAAGAAATGGATTTAATAGTTCTGTTGGATTTAATACTTGCCTTTATTTTGGATTTCAATGGCACACAGCCCCAGCGAACTCCTTGCACATTTGCCGAAATAATCACGGGTTCTAAATATCGAAATTCTATCGTATCTACACATCCTTCCTTATTTTCAACAACGGCTGATATTAAATGAAGACCATAAGAATTCCCATCAATTCGAATGGGATTCGTGCTACCCAATACACGATTAGGTCCATTATTGATAGACATTCGCCAAGTAATTTTTTTATACCCAAAAGAATCCAAATAGGTTGCATAAACCGTAAATGGCACCTTACATGGCGCGGTATCGCTCAGTTGAATTTTACCCTTAGGGGATGGGTTTACGATAATATGTTGGGTCTTAGTAACCGTTGCCGAACAATTCCGATACATCGATTGAATGGTAAGTGTTACCGTAAATTTCCCAGTCTTGTTATAGAATTTGGAAGGATGAGATCGTGTAGATGAGGTACCATCTCCGAAATCCCACGTGGAAACAACCCCCGTTTGTGGAATACTATTGTTGGTGAAATTCACCGTCCCAGAACCACAAAAAGCTTGTTTATCGGAGGTAAAATCGGCTTTGAACGGCTCCAAAATAACCACCGAATTCTTTATAATCGAGTCCCTGCAACCATTGCTATCCCGTATTACCAATTTTACCGTATACTTCCCTAAATTAGTATATTGATGTCGAGTACTCCCACCAACAACTAACGTTTTCTGATTACCATCTCCAAACGACCATTTCCCGCTCAATCCTTTACCCTTACTTTTATCAATAAACGTGACCCACGATGGCGCCCTGCAGTCAATAGCAGAATCGGCAATAAAATCAGCCGTTGGCTTTGGGTTCACTACAATATAGGCCGATTTACTTACTTTCGAAACACAGCCATTTGCATCTTGTACGGAATACGATATCGGGAAAGTTCCAGCACTTTTAAAAGTATGGGTGGGTTTTGAAGATGACGTAATCACCGTCCCATCGTTCATGTCCCAAGTATATTTTGTAATAGCCGTATCTCCCGCCGTGGATTGGTCGGCAAAGGTTACGGATTCGCCTTGACAAATAGTCCGAGGACTTCCAGTAAAATCCGCAACGGGCGATTTGAATGCAATAACAAAATTGGTTTTGGTGGCCGAATATTTATTTCCCGCTGCATCGGTTACGGTTAACTTAATGGTGTATTTACCCGGTGACGTATAGCTGGCCGAAGGATTTTTTAAACTACTCAAGTTACCGTTTCCTAAATCCCAAGCCCATGACACAATTGTACCACTGGACAAATCCGAAAATTGCACAGTTAATGGTGCACATCCCTTTCGATTTGTTGCCCCGAAATCCGCCTGAGCATGAAGCCCATGGGAATTCAAAGCAAATCCAAACCAAATTAATAGTACACCTAAAATTCTAACCATAAGCAACAACTACCTAATTGAATGCAATTCATTGATTTAATGACGAATTACATATTCTTGTAGTTGTACGAATATAATAATTAATTATTATAGATAAACAGAATCAATTAGGACCTTGAGTCTTGATCCAAAATGATTTAAAGATCTAAATTGTTTGTGTGTAATTTGATCTAACAGAGTCTTTTGTCGATTATACCCGTAAACCGTTACTAAACAAGCAGTTGATTGCTTTAACAAACCCGTAAGATCAACATTATTACAAGCCCAATTAAATTTATTCCACCACGTTCCGGCCAATACAATAACATCGTACGATTTAGAGACAGAACCTTTTACTAAGTCGAATAACTCATTTTCTTGCAATTCCAAACTATGTAAAACAGAAATGGTTAAACTTTTAATGGAATTACCCAAGGCCTTTTTAAATCCATCTGGAATTAAAACTTTATCTCCGGTAATCATCAAAACATGGATGGTTTCATTGGCTATCACTCGTTTTTTAATGACTCCTTTTAAATCTGCTGTTTTGAAATCCCGTGGTTCACTCGCTCTATTTTCGGATTTCAAATCACCTAAGGTTTCCGCAAAATGGGATTTACCCGTAGGAAGAATCAACGTACTAAATTCACCAATTATTCGAGTTACTACAAAAATTAATTCTACTTTTTCTAATGAAATATTTTCTTCAATAATCCCCATTAAAAGATATACCGAATTGTCTTTCAATGAATTTCGCAATTCAGTGGGGGTTTTTAGGATAATGGACAAGTCTTCTCGGTCACTTTTTAGCGTATCAAAATAAAAACCATCCCTCAAAAAATCTGTTATTGATTTTTGATAAATTTCATGAACCAAGATTGGACTACCGTCGGCAGAAGTTTTTAAATAATGTGTATAGATACCTAAAATTGACGAGGGTGAGGGTGGTACAGAGAACTCTGTTTCTTTCGAGGTACAATCACGATCATTGGCATCCATGTCAACTGGAATTTGCCCACAAAATTATACCGGTTTACAACACCTTAAAGTTGTAAATAACAAACCAGAATTGTATATTCACCATATTTTAGCTCAAATGAACAATAAAAAGAAATACAATACCCCTGTGAATCGTATCAGAATGTTGCGCGAAGGGGTTGGTTACAGTCAAGAATATGTCGCAAATAAATTAAATATCACTCAACAGGCGTATTCGAAAAT
>CAYUNO010000293.1:0-2934 GCA_964446075.1 uncultured Flavobacteriaceae bacterium
GCTTATTCATGTTCTCTTGAAACAGACAAATCTGCCTCATTTTTTGTATGTTTAATTAATGCACATCGACTCATTTTTAGTTGCTTTGACCCAATTTCGTCTAACAACTCTAATCCTACATCTCCATTTGAATCGGATGGAACTTCCAATCCGTTACATATACACTGAATAGTAATTTTATCACCTGCAACAACGGCTTCTACTTCTTTTAGCATGCTGGCATCAAAATTCGCATACACTTCAATGGGTGATTCTTCTTTTCCAGGGGTAAGCATCAATGTAATACTTGAATCTCCAACTACATCGGAAACAAAAGCGTCAAACTGAACACTCTTGTTGATGTATTTTGAAAATGTAGTTGTAACAGCGGTATCCGAATCTAAATCATTCAACCATGTTTCCAATGAAATTTTATAATCCGGTTCTCCCGTACTACTCACGCTAGCGGGTTTAAAATAAAGATAAATACCGGATACAATTCCCAAAAGGGCAATTGCGGAAATAATAACTATAATTCGTTTTTTATTCATTTTCATCGAACTTTGTAAAACTTATTTTGTATTAAATCGTCTCACATCAAGAACTACAACAAATTTAAAGCCAACCCCTACATGAAATTGAGATTTTTTTTACTTTTTTCCATCTCCATATTTGGATTAACTCAACTTTGCGGCCAATCTGTACCTGAAATAATTCGTTATTCGGCTAAAAAAATCTATACTGCGGACACAAATTTCTCTATTGCTGAGGCATTGGTAACCGAAGGCAGTAAAATTCGATTCGTGGGTAGTACCAAGATGGCAGACAGTCTGTACCCTCAAGCGAGCAAATTAGATTTCCCTGAAAAGTATATTTATCCAAGTTTTATTGATGCTCACACCCATTTATTGGGTTATAGCAAGAATCAGACGCAAGCCAACGTATTTGGATGTAAATCGGTAAAGGCTATAATTAAAAAACTCAAGACATACGATAAAAACAATCAGCAACGCTGGATTATTGGTAGAGGGTGGGATCAAAATCTATGGCAAAAGGGTGGAAAATCTACTACCATGATGAATCTTAAGGATTTCTATGCCTTAAACAAAGCCTTCCCCGATAAACCGGTTTGCTTATCCAGAGTAGACGGACATGCCATCTGGTTGAATGCGGCAGCAATCCGTGAATTGGGTTTGGAAAAATCGAAAGCAATCGGAAACGAAATGTTATTGGAATACCAAACCTCATCAAAATCAACAGCGGTAATTTTCATGGTTCCAATATTAGAAGGAGGAGAATGGGAAAACCATCGAGGATCGTTTACTGGAGTTTGCATTGATAAAAGTGCCGATTGGATACAAAACCAAATACCCGAATTGCCCTTTTCGGTTTGGGAAAAATCTTTTTACACTAGCATTTCTGAATGTCATAAGTATGGAATAACCGGAATTATGGAAGCCGGTTTAGGAAAATCGGATTTAAACCTACTTTCTAACTTGTACCAATCAAATAAAGTAAATCTACGAATCTTTGCTTTAAGATCGGGGGATGAACAAGGTATTGGGGATATGTTGAATACGGGAATTGGAGCGGGAGATGAATTTAGTATCCGAGGTGTAAAATTATATTTAGATGGTGCGCTAGGATCTCGCGGGGCATTGCTTAAACACGAATATTGCGATCATCCCGGTCACCATGGCTTACAGGTAATGAGCGAAATGGAATTTTTAAAAGTTTGTTACGCAATGAGCCAAAAGAACATCCAGGTTGCCGTTCATGCAATTGGGGATAGTGCCAATGCCATTGCTATCCGCGTTTTCCATAAGATCCTACCTTATCGCAATGATTTACGTTGGAGAATTGAACATGCTCAAGTGGTGGATCGCAACGATCTAGATAAATTAAAAGGTAAAAATGTAATTGCCAGTGTACAGCCAACACACGCTACTTCCGACGCCCCATGGGCTGCAGAACGCTTGTGCGGAGGGCCACAAGCTCGATTGGCCGGTGCTTATGCTTATAAATCACTGATGGCAACAGGTTCTATTATGGCCCTAGGTACTGATTTCCCAGTAGAATCCATGAACCCTATGGGAACATTTGTGGCTGCCACCCTCAGAAAGGATCTGTATGGAAAATTAAAACAACCTTTTTTATCTCAACAAGCGTTATCCCCTGAGGAAACTTTATGGGGAATGACACTTTGGGCTGCTTATGCGAGTTTTGCAGATCCAATTACCGGTAGTTTGGAAGCCGGAAAATCAGCAGATATGGTCATAATGGATACGGATATCATAGAAACAGCCCGTGTTCTTCAAAGAAATCCCACCAAATCCATTAAGAAACTAACAGAATCAAAGGTGATTTCTACCATTTATAAAGGCGAAAGGGTGTATTAAGCTACCATTTACTAAGTTTTTAACTTATGTGACTTTTGTCTTACATTCATTATGGGTCAGCCTACTATATTTGCTTTACTACCCAAATGAAATTCTCTGTTCCTTATTTTTTAGTTTTTTTGATATTTCTTCCGATTGTCTCATGCAATTCATCGGAAAAGAAATCCATAAATCCTACCGTTGATTCCTTGGTGGTTTCGGTATACGCCAATGCAAGTATTGAATCGGCAGACCAATATTCTGTTTACTCCGCAGTAACGGGTAGAGTAATCGAAGTATTAAGAAAGGAAGGCGATAAGGTTTTTGCTGGTGAACCCCTAGTTAAATTAGACAATTTACAAGCAAGTACCAATTTTTCAACGGCGAAATCCGCGCTAGAAAACGCAAAAAACAATGAAAAGCAATTGCTGGATTTAAAATCGCAATTGGAGGTTCAATTAGAACAATTGGCCTTAGATTCAATGAATTTTTTACGACAGCAGCGATTATGGCAGCAGCAAGTCGGCAGTTTAAATCAGTTAGAGCAAAGGAAACTCGCCTACGAAGCATCCAAAAA
>CAYUNO010000294.1:0-2929 GCA_964446075.1 uncultured Flavobacteriaceae bacterium
TGAATCCAAGCATGGTAATAACAAATACTCCAATCCATGTAAATACGGCAGACATTCTTACTGGCTCTGCTGGCGTATCTGCGGTAACTTCGCGAACCTGGTTAGGTTTTTCTCCAATTTGTTTACCATCTGGGGTAACAATATATTTATTCTTAAGGCTTATAAAGAGGATTAATGAAATTATCATACCTACGCAGGCCGCCATAAAGCCCCAACGGAAATCACCTGGATCTTTGGTCTCTCCCAAATAACCGCAAACTATAGGTGCAATGAAAGCCCCTAAATTGATTCCCATATAGAAAATCGTAAATGCAGAATCTACTCGCTTGTCTCCTTCGGGATACAATTGACCCACCATCGTACTGATATTGGGCTTAAAAAATCCATTACCAATAATTAAGAATAATAAACCTGCTAGCATTAATGTTACTGCCAAGGTGTTTTGTTGATAGTATGTACCTGCCAAGAACATCAAAAACTGTCCGATGGCCATTAAAACACCCCCTACAATAATTGATTTTCTATTTCCCCAATATCGATCGGCCATATAACCACCAATAAGGGGTGTTAAGTATACCAAACCCGTGTAGCTTCCGTAAACTTCAGCACTTAACGCTTTATCAAAAAGAAGGGCTTTTAGCATGAATAACGAGAACAGAGCTCGCATACCGTAATAGCTGAATCGTTCCCACATTTCCGTAACAAACAAAACATACAGTCCCTTGGGGTGACCAGACTGTTGAATTTGGTCTGAATTTTTCATTTCATTAGCAGTACTCATTTAACAATAGGTATTAATAGATTTTTGAGGCAAAATAGAGAGAAAAATTGAAATATTGGCACGCGAATGGCAAAAATTACGATATACACATAAAATCCAACAAGAAAATGCCACTTATGCCTACAAAACAATTTATTTTGCAGTGAGAATGTCGATAACCCTACAACAAATCCAAACAGATACAGGCGCGAAATACACGGGCAATCAATTGGATTTCATAATAAACAAAGCATCTACATTAACCGATGGGGATTCTACATCGTTGGGATTTTTATCTAATCCAAAATATGAATCGCAAATTTATTCATCAAAATGCGGAATAATATTTGTTCCAGAGGATTTTAAATCGAAGGAACCCATACATTCAGAACTGTTATATCATCCCAACCCCTATTTTGCTTTTTGTTTAATCCTAACTAAACATTTTAATCCCAATATTCACAATTCGGGTTACGAGGAAGGGTCCTATATTGATCCCTCTGCTCATTGTGAAGCAGAGTATTTGGGCAGAAATTCTTATGTTGATGCCAATGCAACAATTGGAAAAGGGTGTAAAATTTATCCAGGTTGTTACATAGGCAAAGGCGTAAAGCTGGGTGAAAATTGCATTATATATCCCAATGTGACGATTTACTCTGAAACAGTTATTGGTAAAGACGTGATTATTCATGCCGGTACAGTAATTGGTAGCGATGGTTTTGGTTTTGCTCCAGTAAATGGCCGATATTTCAAAATACCCCAAATTGGAAATGTAATTATTGAAGATTACGTAGAAATTGGGTCTAACTGCAGTATAGACAGAGCAACATTAGGAAATACAATAATAAAAACGGGAACTAAATTGGATAATTTGGTTCAAATAGCTCACAATGTGGAAGTAGGTGAGCATACTGTAATTGCTTCTCAAACAGGAATCGCAGGTTCAACTAAAATTGGAGGGTACTCTCAATTTGGTGGCCAAGTTGGAATCGGAGGACATCTTGTTATCGCCCCTCATACTTCAGCTGGTGGACAAGCAGGAATTACAGGTAACGTAACTGAATCTCATCAGAAATTAACAGGAACTCCGGCAACAGACGTAAGAGAGTTTCTTAAAGGCGTGGCCGGCAGCAGGAGAATTTCCGAAATATCAAAAGAAATTCAACAATTAAAAAAAGAGATTACCGAATTAAAAAAGAGTCAAACAAAATAAAGGTATAGCAGTAATGAATAATATAAATCCAAAACAAACTACACTACAATCAACTATCGAATTATCGGGTGTTGGCTTGCATACTGGTGCGAATGTAATTCTCCGAATTGTTCCTGCCGCTGAAAATCATGGGTATAAATTTAAGCGTACTGATTTAGCTGGCGAGCCCATAATAGAGGCCGATTGTGATTTGGTAACGGATACGTCTAGAGGCACTACACTAGAGAAAAATGGCGCTAGTGTGTCCACTGTGGAGCATGTTTTGGCGGCTCTTGTTGGAATGGAAGTAGATAATGCCTTAATTGAAATAGATGGACCAGAAATGCCTATTATGGATGGCAGTTCTTTGCCATTTGTCCATGCGATTGAAGCTTGTGGAATTGTAGAGTTAGAAGCAGACCGAGAGTATTTTGAAATCCCCTACAACATTCACTTCACCAATGAAGAAAATAACGTGGAGATTATTGCAATGCCTGTTAATGAGTATCGAATCACGGTGATGGTTGATTATAATTCACCTGTTTTAGGCAGTCAACACGCTGGACTTACAAATCTATCCGATTTTAAAACAGAGATTGCTCCATGCAGAACTTTTTGTTTTTTACACGAGTTAGAGTATTTGTTAAATAATAATCTAATCAAAGGCGGTGATTTAAATAATGCGATCGTTGTAGTTGATAGAGAGGTTAAGCAGAATGAATTAGATCGATTAGCTGAAGTTTTTAATAAGCCAAAAGTGGAGGTAACAAACAGTGGTATATTGAATACGTTGGATTTACGGTATCAAAATGAGCCTGCACGACATAAACTATTGGATATGATTGGCGATTTGGCATTGTGTGGTATGCCAATAAAAGGTCAGATTATGGCAGCCAGACCGGGCCATGCGAGCAATGTGGCATTTGCTAAAAAAATAAAGCAAGTGATGAAAAAGGAGATTCGTAGAAAGCAAGAAG
>CAYUNO010000295.1:0-2920 GCA_964446075.1 uncultured Flavobacteriaceae bacterium
TGGTATTTTCTTTCCATTTTTTCGCAACAATTTCTTCTTCTTACCTATCCGGCTCCGCGAAGAAATAAATTCCTTGTGAAACAATGTCCTTGGCAAACTGAACTTTCTCCCGCATTAATACAACCACTTGCTCCACGTATTCTTTACACGTATCAAAACCTTTTTCTTGAATCTGAGGCATCAACATTTCTGCAACAGCACCTGGATCCATGGCCAACAAATACTGGTGATTAAACCAAAAGGCTTTGTTTACGTCGAATTTAGCCCCAGCTTTGCTAACCCGCTCCAAACTAAACGACTCTATCAATTCCTCCATGGAAAAGATTTCCTGATTACCGCTAGGATGCCAACCCAACAATGCCAACATATTGGCAACGGCTTCGGGGAAATACCCGCTCTCGCGGTACCCGCTGCTAATTTCCTCTGTCTTTGGATCTTTCCACTCCAAAGCAAATACAGGGAATCCCAATCGATCCCCATCGCGCTTGGATAATTTACCGTTACCTTCAGGCTTTAGTAATAATGGTAGGTGCGCAAACTGCGGCATCACCGATTCCCAACCCAAATAACGATATAACATCACATGCAACGGCGCACTAGGCAGCCATTCTTCTCCACGAATCACATGAGAAATTTGCATTAAATAGTCATCCACAACGTTCGCCAAATGGTAGGTAGGCATCCCATCTCCCTTTAACAAAACCTTGTCGTCCATCGTAGATGTATTAACAACTACCCAGCCACGGATCACGTCATGAAAACGAACCTCCTCCTTACGGGGAAGCTTAATTCTTATTACAAATGGATCGCCATTGGCCAAACGCGCTTGAACCTCATCGGCCGGCAATGTCAATGAGTTTTTCATGCTCATTCTGCTCACCGCATCATAGGCAGGCTGCATCTTACTGGCTTCCAAACGCTTACGCATCTCTTCTAATTCCTGCTCCGTATCAAACGCATAATACGCCAAACCCCGTTCCACCAAATCATAGGCATACTGAGCATACATGGGTTTACGCTCACTTTGGCGATATGGCGCATGCGGTCCGCCTTGTTCCGGCCCTTCGTCTATCTCAATACCCACCCATTTTAAACTCTGCAAAATATATTGCTCCGCACCCGGAACAAACCGATTCTGATCGGTATCCTCAATACGTAAAATCATCGTTCCGCCGTGTTTTCTGGCCAACAAATAATTGTATAATGCCGTTCTAACACCACCAATGTGCAGGGGTCCGGTTGGACTGGGTGCAAATCTCACCCGAACAGGTCTCTCGTTGCTCATAATTCCCCGCAAAGTTAATTATCTTTGCAGTATGTCTTTGATAGAAAAGGTAAACAGTGGCATCATTGAGGCCATGAAAGCAAAAAATCAAGATCGCTTACGCGCTCTAAGAGGTATGAAAAGCGCATTTTTACTGCTTCAAACATCCGAAGGGGTAACCGAAGTTACCGACGAAATGTGCATTAAATCCTTGCAAAAATTAGCAAAACAACGCAAAGACAGCTTGGAAATTTACCAGCAACAAGGTCGTGAAGACCTCGCAGCCGTTGAGCAAAGCGAACTACAGGTAATTGAAGAATTTCTACCGGCGCAAATGGGAGTGGAAGAAATTGAAAAACACGTTGCCCAAATTATTGCCGATGCCGGAGTATCCGGTCCATCTGCCATGGGCAAAGTAATGCCGCTGGCTATGAAAGCCTTGGGTGGACAAGCCGATGGAAAATTGATTAGCGAAGCAGTTAAAAAATTGCTTGCCTAAATCTTTCCATACGTACCGATAATTTTGCTCCAGTTTCAGCAATTCTATAATAATTTCCAACTTCTCCTGGATAGGATAGGTCCACTCCTCCGTGGATAAATTCACCAGTGCCGGTTAATCCATCAAAAGGGCCATCGCTTCGGCTATTTTGCCTGTGGATATCCATTCTTTAGCAAGCAATTCTACCGCCTGTCTATCGGAATAATCTACCACCGTGGAAGCCTTTATTTGTTGAGCCCATCCCTCCTCCGGCAGTGTGGCCAACGCCGATAATGCACCCAAATCATTGGCCGATAACACATCGCTGTGCTTTACAGACACCGGCAACCCATCGTAACCTACCGTAATCGACATAGGCTGTGCTAATTGAAATGTAGCCTCTCTATCGGTTCTACAATACCAAGAACCGCCCATTCTGCCTACTAATTTTATTTTGAATGGATCGATTTTACCGTCGCCATCCAATATTGCTTCGGAAATATGCATTTTTAGCACCTCAGCAATTACCAATTTGCCTGATCCACCGCCACTGCCAAATTCCTTGATTTCCAATACTTTGCACTCCATCTGTACCGGAGATTCTGCCACGCGCAACGGTTTTACCAAATCCGATGCCATCGAAGTAAAACCTGCTTTTTCAAATTCACTAACACCGTGCTCCCAGGGAGCAGCTGCTACATTCATCTGATTAACAATATCTTCCGAAACTACGTTAATTACTACCTCACCCGTCTCTTTAGCATTTAAATAAGTTTGCTTAGGAGTTCCATCTCGTCCAGAATTATTGGGAGAAAAAACCACAATCGGAGGGTTGGCACTCACCACATTAAAGAAACTGAATGGTGCTAGGTTATGTCTACCCAACCCGTCTATGGTACTTGCAAAGCATATGGGTCTAGGGCTAATACTGCCTAATAAATATTGATGCAATTGGGGTAATGCAGTATTTTGAGGGTCGATTACTTTGTACATTTTTATTTCGATTTTAAACCGCCTTGTTACATGATTAGAAACTCATTTGAAAACCAATTTAACCAAGGTACTACTTCAGGGAATGCCCCATTTTTGTTTTCTTGGTATTTAAATACTTGGCATTGTGTGGATTGGGTTCTACTTGCAATGACACATTGTCTACTACCTCCAAACCATAGCCAACC
>CAYUNO010000296.1:0-2916 GCA_964446075.1 uncultured Flavobacteriaceae bacterium
AGTTCAGATAGTGAATACCTCAGATATACCGAGACACGATCTTTTATTAGCGAATAACAAGATGGAATTGTGTAATACCACAATAGAAACGCTAAAAATCACAAATTTTAGTTTTGTGGATACGGCTAATTACAATTATGAAATATTTAATGATAAGATTTACACCACATCATTGAGTTATCCCGATTACACATTTAACTATTTAGGCAAGCAGATTTTTTATTCAACAATTACACATAAAAAAAGTGCCTGTAAGTTTTCAGACACCTTAACAATTAATGTTGTTTCTAAACCATCGTTATTAACTGTTTGGGACAAGGAAGTATGCGATGGCCAAGATATTAAAGTCAATCTTTTCAAAGGAGCTAATGGAGGTACGGGTAAGTTAAATTGGGAGATATTGTTTGATGGAAAAAAATACAACGATAGTGCGGTGGTTCTATCCGGTTTAGCGCCTGGTAATTATAGTGCTAAATCAAAAGTTACGGACTCGTTGGGCTGCATAGACTCATTGAATTTTATTTCTATTGTAAAGAAACTCCCCGATTATACCTTTGGAATTATTGGACAAATGCCAATTTGTCCTGGCGATTCATTAGAAGTGGATTTAAGCAGCGCTGATGGAGACGTTCAGTGGGATCAATTTGGATTGAATCCTGGCGCAGTAGTATTTAAATCTTCAGGTAAGTTTGCATGGAAAATTATCGGTAGTAATGGATGTAATTACGGGGACGATTTCTTAGTGATTGCCGATACTGCCTTTAAGTTGAAAGTTACAAAAGATACATCGATAATTTCGGGTTCTCCTATTGTGCTTTCGGCATCTGGAGCTGCGAGTTATGTTTGGACACCTAAAAAATATGTTCGATCCTATCGAGGAAATTCTATGTTAGTAAAACCTACCAATGATATCACTTACAAGGTTCGTGGAATTTCTGATGTAGGTTGTGAACTTATGGACAGCGTAATTGTCTCAGTGCGTCCTGCACTAGCGATTGTGAAAATTCCAAATGTTATAACAGCAAATAAGGACGGATTAAATGATGTTTGGGATTTGTCCGTGGTAAGAGATGTTGAAAGTTGTATTATTCGTATTTATGATGCAAATAATAAATTGGTTAAGGAACTTCAAAAATATCAAAATAATTATACATTCTCAGATGTTAAGCCGGGGATGTATTTTTACACTATTTCAAGAAAATCAAATATTTTACACAAAGGAAGTCTGGAGGTATTTAAATAATGAAGCATCAATTAATTTGGATAGTATCTTTCTTGGTTTTTCTGAAAGCTTCAGACGCTGTGGGACAGACACACCGAGGATTGTATAATGTAAATGCATTCCCAGAACTGGAGAATGCGGCATTTAACAGTACCAAAAAAGCAGGATTAGTTACATTTTTTGGTAATATACCTAACAATGCATTAAGATCGGATTTCTATTGTTTTGGAGCGAATGCAATTTTGCGTCAAAGGAGATCAGTAACCATTGCGGCGAATTATAACTTTACTGGAGAACATTTGATGTTATTTAATAACGCAAAGCTGTCTTATTTATATCATTTAGATTTTACAGAAGATATTGCTGCAGATTTCGGATTAACCTTGGGGGTGTTAAACCCAAGTATTAATATGGATAAAGTGGTGGCGATTGATGCGTTTGACCCTGCTTTAGTTATGCTCTCGGAGCAGCAATTGTGGTATTTAGATGCGGGGCTATCCTCTGTATTTACGTTAAAAAAAGCACTGAAAGTGGGAGTCTCATTAAATCGATTTCCAAGCACAACTTTGGCAGTTAATGAAAATACATATTTACCGTTGCCTAGAAAATTAAATGCTTCTGTTAGGTATGATTTTAATGAAGCCACATCCAACTTAACCAAGGGCATGTCCTTAGGAGCTTGGTATAATCGATACGATTCTGTATCAAGATTTAATGTATCAGTAAATAAACAATTAAGCGATCAAGTTCTAGCCTCTATTGGCTATGTTACCAATCCCAAAGTATTTCACATTGGAGTTCAAATTCTATTAAACAACAATAGGCTTTGTTATAGCGCCGGGTTAAATCAACAATCTAAGTTGTTTGGAAACGGGACGGAAATTATTATGGCCGCGGATTTTAGTAAAAAGTCGGTTTCTCAAGATCAAGTTGTGAGTCAAACAGAAGATGGATCCGAATTCTTAACCGCGGATTCAGCTTCAATAACAGATTTTCCTGATAGACCTGAGTATGTGTTTTTGACAGATAGCGACACAACGGAGAAAGTATCTGTATATAGTCCGCTACCTACTGATTTTATTGTTGAAATAGAGCGATGGGACGATTTGAAAAAAATCAGAATGGGACACGATACTGCCAAGATTATTTTGAAATCTGTAAAAGATATGCCTTTCAAACCTGGTTATTATTTGATGGTAAAGATGTCACCATCTGAAAATGTAATCAACGATGAAATAAAGAGAATTTTTACATTAGGAACCGTTTCCTATAAACTCTACGATCCCAAAATGAACGTGTATTATCAATTTGTTGATTGGACTTTGGATGAGGTAGAATCGTCCAAACAATTACAATATTTTGATAAAGAGTTTAAATATCTTTGGATAAAAAATTTGAAATAGGAGTGAAATCTAAATGATCTGTGACTCAATTAATTCGCTTGTGCGGTGTTGATTTTCAGATTAGAATGGCGTGATTATAGCAATCGGTATAAAAGACTAAGTAGGTTGCAACATTAATGCGTAAAAGCGTAATGGATTAAATTGCAACCCATTTTCAATGCTCTTTCACGGATAACAGGGTCATCGTTGTAGGTTTCTGGGTCTTCCCAACCAGTCCCTAAATCGCATTCGTAATCGTAAATACAAATTAGTCGGTTTTTCCAAAATAATCAATATCCCACGGGGTTTTTC
>CAYUNO010000297.1:0-2881 GCA_964446075.1 uncultured Flavobacteriaceae bacterium
AGAGAGTATAAAAGAAAATACAATTGAATTCAGTAATTCAATTAGTCATTGGACAGATTCAATGCCTGGTTCATGGAAATCTTATAGGGGTAGATTTGAATCAGTAAAAATCAATTATAATTTACGGCAGCTTTTAAAAAACGCCGATATAAATACAAACATAGAAGTCAGATATTCCATTCCAGCCACAGTTGATGATCTTGATACATTAATTATTGACCCTATATTAGTTTTTAGTACCCACAGCGGCTCAAGAGCTGATAACTTTGGATGTACCGGAACATATGATAATTGGGGTAGTGGATTTGCAGGTGGAACGGTGTTTGATTTTGGACTACCTGTTACTCCGGGTGCTATTCAACTAAATTTTGGGGGTGGAGAAGACGAAAATCTTGGATATGGAGGTGATCGAGATGCAGCAATTCTTAAATTTAGCTCTGCAGGGAATCAACTTCTATATTGTACCTATCTAGGTGGAGAAGGTAATGAGCAACCACATTCTATGGTTTCTGATAGTTTAGGCAATTTGTATGTAATGGGGTCAACTAAATCTGATTTTTTCCCAGTGACTACTTCAGCCTATAAGATTAAAAAATCTGGAGATTACGATTTTTTTATTTCTAAATTTAACGTAAATGGGACTCAACTTCTCGGTTCTACATTTATTGGCGGAAAAGGACTGGATGCGGTAGGAGCTGATAGATCGTTAACCTCTGTAGATGATTTTCCACTGATCTATAATTATGCCGACGAGTTTCGAGGTGAAATAATAACAGATGAAAAAAATGTATTTATAGCAGGGGTTACATCCAGTATTGATTTTCCTAGAACCAGTAACAGAGCTTTTGGGGGGAAATCAGATGGAGTGGTGTTTTGTTTAAGTGGTGATTTAAGTCAATTGATATGGTCTGAGGATTTCGGAAGTACAGGTTATGATGCATTTTATGGATTGGCCTTAGGAAAAAACAATCATCTGTATGTTGCTGGAGGAAGTAGTAGTACTGATTTGAATAAGTTCCCCAATTTTGGTTCCTATCTTGGGGGTGAGGCAGATGGCATTTTATTGCGATATGACACAAGAGATGGTAACTTGTTGGGAGGTACTTATTATGGTACGAACAAATATGATCAGGCATATTTTGTACAAACTGATCCATCTGGACTACCACATATTTATGGTCAAACTGAAGGTAGTATTCCAAGTCAAAAGAATCCTAGGTATTTTCTTCCTAATACACCGCAGTTTTTAGCCTCGTTTTCTGCGGATTTGACGGCTTTAAATTGGCAATCTTGTTTTGGAGCAACAGCCAACGGGGTAATAATGCCTAACTTAAGTCCATCTGCTTTTTTAATTGATCGATGTGGAAGATTATTTGTTTCTGGTTGGGGAGGAGCTACAAATCAGCATTTAGTGGATGTATTTACTTTTCAGCCAAAAAAACATCGAAATAAAGGAAATACACGAAATATGCCGCTTACAAGCGATGCAGCTCAAAAAAGTACCGATGGTTCGGACTTTTATGTAGCTGTATTTTCTAAAAACATGTACTCGTTGGCTTACGCAACTTATTTTGGTGGTATTACTTCAGGTTCAAGAGTAGCAGAGGAGCACGTGGATGGTGGTACTTCACGTTTCGATGCAAAAGGTATCATTTACCAATCAGTTTGTGCCGGCTGTAGGCAAAATGGATTGTTCCCAACTACACCCAGTGCGTATTCTAGAACAATGAATTCAGATAATTGCAATAATGCGTTATTTAAAATCGATTTTGAGAATTTGAATTTAAAACCGTTCTTGAAAGATACTTTCATTCAAGTGATTGCTACAGAATCAATAAATGTAAAATTAACAGCAAAAGATCCCGATCCATACGATTCATTATTTACACAAGTGACAATACTATCAAAAGGTGGAATGAATAATGCAGATACTATTAGGATTATTAACAAATCGGGAATTGGTACGGCTGATTTATTATTAAATTGGAATACAATCTGTAGTTCTTGGTCTAAGGATACAGTGAAACTCAGGGTTATGGTGCACGATCGCGGTTGTCCTAAGGCGGATACAACCTATTGGACCATTAAAATTCTTGTAACTGAACCACCAAAAGTAATTCCTCCAGGTACAATTTGTGTAAGTTTCGACAGGCAAACTTCGAAAATGAATATTGCATGGCCTTCAAGCATAGTTCCAAAAGATTTTTTTAAGTATTTTCTATTAAAAAAGACCAATCCAACAGGGGATTATGAGATAATTGACACGATTTGGAATGATGAATCTGGTAATTATGTGGATGGAAATATTAGTAACCCAAGAACCAATAATTATTGTTACGAATTAGTAGGAGTGAATCGTTGTGATATTCAAGTTTTTGCTATTCAAAAGTTTTGTACGGTTACTGAATTAAACACCCCAATTAAAGGGGTTGAGCTTTATACCACTACAATTCAACGTGATAAATTAGCTGAAATCAGATGGGAGAGAAGTAAGGAGCCTGACTTCAAAGAGTTTGAATTGTATCGATACAAACGCGGAGAATCTCTTGGTAAATTGCCGTTTGCGATTACTCAAGATACGTTCTTTAGAGATTCAACATTTAATCCTGATTACGAAAGCTATTGTTATAGTATTTTGGTTACAGATCAATGCGGACATATAAGTAATCTTTCAAACGAAGGGTGTAACGTTGTTTTGGAAGGTTCTGTAATTGGTGCGCCAAATTACGCATTTCCAATTTGGTGGATGAATTATCAAGGGTGGTCTGATGGCGTTAAATATTGGGATGTTGAACGTAAGGATGATGGACATCCATTTTCAGCAATAGAAACTGGATTTGTAAATAGGAGTCTGGTAGATAAAAATTTAGATTACGATTGG
>CAYUNO010000298.1:0-2828 GCA_964446075.1 uncultured Flavobacteriaceae bacterium
CAGTAGGTTCTTATGTCCACCTGAAATATGGGGTGGGGATAAACTCAGAAAACTCAGAAAATTCGGTATTAATGCAGACTTGTGAATGGGCGCTAAATGTAAATACTGTAACATTTTCTGAATTAAAGGAAGAAACACAGCAGTCTTGGGATAGCTTTAGCTCAATAGCTTCAAAAGCGCAACAAATTCAGGAAATAATAGAAGATTTACCAAGGGTTTCGGAGAAAGCGGAAGTGTTGAGAAAACAGTTGTTTTTATCCATTGCTAGACGACTGCAGAGCGATGTACCCATTGGGTTTGCGTTAAGTGGTGGTTTGGATAGTTCCGCTATAACTGCAATAGCGAACTTAATCGCAGGTAAAATGACTAAGTTAAGTACTTTTTCCATTGCCTCAACCGATACCGATGATGATGAATCCAAGTGGCAGCGTACCATGGCTGAATTTTTAGGAACTCAGCATCGGCAAATAGAAACGAGGGATTTTTTGTCCTCGGATTTACCCGAATTTGTTAAAAAAACAGGAAGACCTGCGCTTCATTGGAATAACATTGCCCATTTTAACTTATGTAAATGCGTGAAGGAATCAGGCATAACGGTTTTGTTTAATGGTCAGGGAGCCGATGAGATTTTTGCGGGTTATCCCCATTACTATGTTCGTCAATTGCTTTCTGAATGGACATCGTTAATACCACATCGAAAAAAATGGCCCATTCCATTTTCGGTTGCACTGCGTCAGCGATTAAAGTTTTTGATATCAGATAAAGCGCAGGTTGCAAATTCGTATCTTTTAAATACTAAAAACATCGGCGAGGTAAAACCAAAAAAGAGCAGCAGAATACATAGAAGTAATCAAAAGGCTACATTGTATGAAGTTTTGTTGAATGATTATTTTGGGGATCGTTTAAATCAATTATTGCGTTTTGAAGATAGAAATGGAATGGCCAATCAATTGGAATCTCGAAATCCTTTTTCCGATGATTACTTATTGTCCCAATGGATAGGTATATCTGCCTTGGATGAGAATTTTGAAGAAGAAGAAGGGTACTTGATTGGCGAGTTATCAAGTAGGTTGTATAACGGTTATAGCAAAGGTTTGTTGCGAGAGGCACTCACAGGGATTTTACCCGATGAAATAGTATATCGTACGGATAAAAAAGGATTTACCGTTCCACATGCTGCGTTAACCTTGCAACATTTTAGAGATTGGGAAGAGGCAATATTAGGAGTTGATGCATTAAACATTTGGTGGGATTTGGAATCACGTAAAAATGAGTTTAAGAAAGGTGCTAATCCTGATTTGTTATTTCAATGGGCGTCCTTGGGTTATTTTTTCAAATTTGCGGGTTTGAATGCCTCTGATAATTTAAATCACCGATTACAATGACGGCCCATAGACTCGCGAACCGGACGATAATTTGGCAGGGGCTAAAGGCTGTTTTAGCCATATTGGTGGTTGTTTTATATTCAAGAATGATGGGTGCAGAGGGGAGGGGGCATTTGAGTATTTGGCTCATGAATATCCAGTTGTTTATGCTGTTATTGGAATGGATGGTGGGCAGTACGTTGCCCAATTTTATGATTCAGTACGGTGTAAAACGGACATTGCGATTTTCGATTATGGTTTCGATAGGGTTTTCCGTAGTTTGGATGGTGTTGCATGGTTGTTGGATTTGGATAAATAAAGGAGCACTCCCAATGTCCGAACTGTCTCTCGTATTTGGTGGCGGGTTGCTGATTTTTTTGTTATCGGTTGTAAACATGGTTTTAGGGTTTTACCAGTTCAAAGGCCTGGTTGAAAAGAGAAATCAATTGCAGATTTCCATTGAATTTTTGAAGTTGTTGTTCTTGCTGGTTGTACTTGCTTTTATCGCAAAAATTATTGTAGTAGGTCCTTTACAGGGATTAGGTTTATTGGGTTTAATTTGGATTGCTCCTCCTGTTTTAAATACGGAATCGGTTAGTTGGGTTCTGGTTTTTTCCATTGGTTTAGCTATTTTGGTTTCGATTCTTCTAAATAGAAAACTGTGGTGGATTGAACTGCAGAATGATACAATCACGGAGAATGGTACAATCTCTGAAAATGATGTGGACTTAGAGAATGGTGGGTTAGTGACTTTGTCCGAGGAAAAGTGGGCTAATGTTAATTCCAAAAATTCGGGATCAATAGCATTTTCTTCCCTAAAAAGTAATCGCTGGGTACTTCCGAGAAAAGCTTTTAGTGATGGGTTTTGGTCTCAAGCCGGCCACCTGCTTTATTTTGCTATAACAAGGGCCCCTTTGTGGGCTTTAAATTTTTGGAGCGCTGATAAATCAATCATTGGGGTACTTGCTAATGTATGGCTGATGTGGGATACACTCATGGTGATTGCCAACTCCTATGGTGTGGTGATCCACAGTATGGCTTTGCAGCCTTCAAGTGAAAATATACGGGATGTTTTGGGTCAATTTATTCGAAAAAGCTTTGTGCGTTCTTTGCTTGTATGTTTGGTAGTAAGTGTGATTCCGGACGATGTGTATTCTACCATTTTTGGTTGGGAATTTTCCAATATGAATCGATATTTCATACTTATGGTTCCTACGATTCTATTATCTGCTATTTGTTCTCCCATTGCACATTGGTTGCATGCAACCAATCGATTTTTTGAATTATTTAAAATTTATTTATCGACGGTAATTATGTATGTGAGCGTTCTTGTGTTTGGACTGTTTTTCCCAGGAGTTGTTTATTATATTAAATTGAAATTAAAGGGATTTGTTGAATATTTGTTTTCTTACAGATCATTATATAGTTCGGATTTGGTTGTTGTTAATTGGGAGGTTATTGCCT
>CAYUNO010000299.1:0-2819 GCA_964446075.1 uncultured Flavobacteriaceae bacterium
AAATCCATGGTCATTGAGACCCATGGATTTTACCTCCGCGTCAAACAACTACCTCCGTTTTAAATTGTATTTTTCTATTTTGTTGTACAAATGACTCCGTTGTATATCAATCTCTTGAGCCGTCTTGGCAACGTTCCAACCGTTTTGAACCAACTTGCGTTCAATGAAAATTTTCTCCGCCCAGTCCCGGAAATCTTGCAACGTGTTGTACTGATCCACAACCCCAAATGGATCCGATCCGCGCTGCGCCGGATTGCTGTAGCTGTAAACATTCTCTCCCGTAATCTTCTGGTCACACAAAATCACTAAACGCTCCACAACATTGCGCAATTCGCGAATGTTCCCCGACCAATTTACCTCCTTCAACGCATTGTACCCATCCTCCGTGAATTCCTTCAACGGCAATCCATTTTCTTCGCAAATCTCCTTCAAAAATTTGTCCGCAATCGATGGAATGTCCTCCGTCCTTTCGTTCAACGTAGGAACATGAATCAATATCACACTCAATCGGTGATACAAATCCATTCGAAAATTACCCTTTTCAATTTCCTCCAATAGATCCTTGTTTGTTGCCGCAACAATTCGAACATCTACCTTAATCTCCTTATCCCCACCCACTCGGGCTATTCTTCCTTCTTGGATAGCGCGCAAAACCTTCGCCTGCGCGTTCATACTCATGTCCCCAATCTCATCCAAAAACAAAGTACCCCCGTGCGCCTGCTCAAATTTTCCAATGCGCTGCTTGATGGCCGAAGTGAAACTGCCTTTTTCATGTCCAAATAATTCGCTCTCAATTAATTCACTGGGAATAGACGCGCAATTTACCTCCACCAATGGCATTGCCGCACGGTTGCTCTTTTCGTGAATCCAGCGCGCAACCAACTCTTTCCCCGTGCCATTCTCCCCAGTTATTAAAACCCTGGCCTCCGTAGGCGCTACCTTCTCAATGGTCTCCTTAATCTTATTAATTGCAGGCGTCTCTCCAATAATGTCAAACGTCTTGGCTACCTTACGCTTTAAAACCTTGGTCTCCACCACCAAGTTGTTACGGTCTATGGCATTGCGCAACGTAATTAACAACCTGTTTAAATCCGGTGGTTTAGTAATGAAATCGTAGGCCCCTTTTTTTGTCGCTTCTATGGCCATTTCTACGTTACCATGACCCGAAATCATGATAAACGGAATATCCGGCTTCAATGCCAAAGCACGATCCAATAACTCCATGCCATCAATCCCAGGCATCTTTACATCGCACAAAACCGCATCGTAGTCGTTCCTTTGTATCAATGCCAATCCCTTACTGCCATCCTCGGCCGTAGTTACATGGTAGTTCTCGTACTCCAAAATCTCTTTTAATGTCTCGCGAATGGGGGTCTCATCGTCGATGACCAATATTTCAGCCATAATAATTGTATAATTTCCACTACAATAGTAGGCCTCAAATTTGTCTTTTTGATCAGTTTCTTAGACAGGTTATCCACCAAAAATGCAGATTTTAGGTTCGCCAATCCTCAGTGATTTCCTTTTTACAACATTTGGCCCTGTCTATCCCGCAATACGCTAACCATTTAATGATCATGAAAATAATGCTAAGTTTTTGTATTTCAGTTATTAAGACTATTTATGTTGATTTAAATATGGAAAAACAAAACGAGTATGGAGATTGTTTGAAGTTAGATTTTCGCCGAAATGTTTACAATTTCTAAGTCAATTTTACAATTTTGTTTGGGAATTCCGCAGAATTCACCCATTTTTGAAAATCGCGCATTCTATATACCGCACAGAATGAAAATAAAACTACTAAGCCTCGGACTTATTTCGGCATTGTCTACCATCCCTTCCATGGTGGTTGCACAAACCGATCCTTTGTTCACGCATTTTACGTTCAACAAGATTTTATACAATCCCGCTTATGCTGGAGCATCCGGTCAGTTTTGTTTGAACGGGATTACCCACCAGCAGTGGAGAGGGTATGACGATGAGTCTTCTCTTATTCGTACAGATGCGAGTGGTAATGGTCGATTAACTTCAGACAATTACCTGAAAAACGTAGCTCCCCGAACCAACGGGTTAGGGTTTTCTGCACCCATTTTAGTAAAAGGGAATAATTACGGCGGTGCATTTTTCGCAATGATGCACGATAAAATTGCTTACGAAACAAATATTTACATGCGCGGCGGAATTTCTGGCGCCTACACCTTGAGTACTGGCGGTAACTTAAGAGTGGGCTTAGATTTTACCTCCTACACCAAGCAATTGGATGTAACTAAATTGCGATACCACGATCCAGGAGATCCAAACATTCCAACTTCCTCTAATCCAGATACCAAAATGGAATTGGGCGCTGGAGTTTACTATTCAGACCCAAATATTATGGACGGAGCATTTATCGGCGTTTCCGTAACCCATTTAAATCCTCAAACCTTTTCTTATGGACCCAATGGTACTATAAATATTACAACTAACCGACATCTATACATCGTTGGGGGATACAAGCAAGAGAATTTTTTAGGGAATCAGGCTTTGAGATTGGAGCCCGCTTTCTTATTGAAAACGGTAATGGGTAAAGGTGGATTAATTAAACCCCAATTGGACCTTCAAGGGTTGGCTACATGGAACGATTTATTCGCTGGTGGCTTGAACATGCGTGTATACGGCGCAGGGTTTGAATCGGTTGCATTGATGTTTGGTTATTATCCTCCTTTGTTGGGCGGATCCAATACGGGTCAGCGTTTGCGCGTTGGATATTCTTACGATTTATCTACCAATAGAATCCTAAGAGCTTCCGGTGGATCCCACGAAATTCAGGTAAATTATTG
>CAYUNO010000300.1:0-2817 GCA_964446075.1 uncultured Flavobacteriaceae bacterium
GGCTTATATGTTGATTTCCAGCAAATTAGCACCTATAGCAAAAGAAGTTGTTTTTGGCGATTTATCCGCATTAGAAGCAGTTTTATGGGAAAAAGCTCTTAATTCCATAGACCCTAAGGATTATTTAGAAGAGAGAGTTGTAATAAAAGGATGCGGTGATTTACCCGTTACCGCTGCTGCTTATTCACTAATAACACTAAAACTCACTCCGGTTGTCAAAAGTATTATGTACGGTGAACCTTGTTCTACCGTTCCTATATATAAAGCAAAGTAGCAATTGGATCTACTTTATCCACCCTTCGCAATAATTGCAATCTTTACTTCCAATTGGCTTACTGCCGTATTACTTTTTCTCCAGTTGCATGGACTTACTTCCCGCGTTAATTGCGTCTTGCGGAACCATAGATAATCCAGTATAGGTCTTGGTTGTTATTCTCCATGGAATGCTAAAAAATTGAAAATCTGGCCTTCCCTCTACTTTCAATTCTAATTTAGAATAATCATCGTTGGATTGCCAGGTTCCAGTATACGTATCCGTTCCGATGATAACTTTGGCAGGTCCGTTGGTATAGGTTTGTTTTTCTAAGACATAAATTTGATCCGCATAACTCGCGGTGAGGTCGTTCCCACTGGAATCAATACCTTTCTTCATATAGAACTGCTTTCCTAACACCAATAAATCAAAAGCTTTTTGGGCCGATGTAGCATTATCAACCGAATCCGTTGGTGGAGTTGTAGGTGGATTTTTCTCACAACTTGTTAGTGGCATTATTCCAATTACTAATATTACCACACTAAAAAACGCGAATAGAATTTTCTTCATGGTTCTTTACTGAGCACAATTTACTAAAAATGATCCAAAGTCCAATAATTCATTGGGATTATGATGAAAAAGATTGATTTTTGCAATTATGCAACGTT
Source organism: uncultured Flavobacteriaceae bacterium (assembly GCA_964446075.1). GTDB lineage: Bacteria > Bacteroidota > Bacteroidia > NS11-12g > UBA955 > JAGKXC01. Next base: position 922 of record CAYUNO010000300.1, read on the forward strand.
GGATTCTTGCTGCGGTATTTTGTATTGTTACACCTACCCTATCGGCACAAACCTCTTCCCCTATGGATGCACCTAAACTAGCTCAATCCCCTATGAAAGGAATACAATACTCCATTTCCATTCCAAACCCCAATAACCACTACGCCGAAGTAACTCTTGAAATCACCAATCCCAAGGCCGGTACTTTAGAATTGTATATGCCAGTTTGGACACCCGGTAGTTATTTGGTTAGAGAATTCTCAAAGAACGTTGAGTCGTTTTATTATTCTTTTTCAGATGGTAACGTAGATAAATCGGCATTAATTGCAGCCAACCAATCGGGTACAAACACAATAAGACCGGTAAAGCAATCTAAAAACACTTGGATTATTTCCGTACCCAAAAACACTAAAAAACTAACTCTGGGTTATCGAGTTTATTGCTTTGAACTTAGCGTGAGAACCAGTTATATTGAATCACAACAAGCCTTGTTAAATATGGCCTCCGTACTTATGACTGCCAAAGGGTATGAGAATTTTGCAGGAATAGAAACTGTTACTTTTCCCAATACATGGCAAAATTATGCATGTACTTTGGATGAAATACCCAACGGTGGGGTTCCACAATTAGGTCCATCAAAAAGCATAAAATTCAACTACCCCAATTTCGATGAATTGGTAGATGCACCCTTGCAATTAGGAAATTTCGAGATGTTAAAATTTGAAGTTCGAGGTATTCCCCACTATGTAGCGATGGTAGGTTTGAATAACGCGAACACTCAAAAATTAACTTCAGATATGGCTTTGGTTTGCGAAACCATGACCCAAATAGTAGATGAGCATCCATGTAAAAAATATATTTTCTTCGTACATAACGTTGATAATGGCGGTGGCGGTTTAGAACATAAAAACTCCTCCGTATTAATGATGCAGCGTTTGGGCTATTCCGATCCTGGCAGATACAAAGGATTCTTGGGATTGGTAGCTCACGAGTACTTCCATCTTTGGAATGTAAAGAGAATTCGACCCAAAGAATTAGGTCCGTTTAACTACAATCAAGAAAACTACACAACCTTATTATGGGTAGCCGAAGGTATAACCAGTTATTACGACGAAATCGCATTAATGCGAGCAGGATTTAACATGCCCCAAGAATTCTTAGGTTCAATTGCAGCGTACATTAACGGTCATGAAAATAGACCTGGTTCCAAAGTTGGTAGTGTAAGTGAAATGAGTTTTGATGCTTGGATTAAAGAATATCGACCCAATGAAAACAGCAAAAACAGCACTTACAGTTACTATTCCAAGGGTGTTGTAATTGGGGCTTTACTGGATGCATGGATTTGCGCAAAAACAGAGGGCAAGAAATCTTTAGACGATGTAATGAAGTATTTATGGAAGAATTTTGCCTTGAATACTGCTAAAAATCCAAACGGCGAAGGTTTTACCGAGCAAGACTTCAAAAAAGCAATAGAAACTGTTATTGGGGGCGGCTGCGAACCCTTTTTCTCGAAGTTAGTACACGGATACGATGACTTACAACCAGAAATTGAGCAGAGTCTAGGAAAAGACGGTTTAAAATTAGATGTTAGTAAAACTACCATCACACGCGATTTATCCGGCGTTAGCACCGATTTATCAGCAGGTAAAACCATAGTAAAAACCGTTACCCGAGGAAGCTTTGGCGAACAAATAGGTATTCAACCCAATGACGAAATTCTCGCTATCAATGGATTTAGAGTGGAGAATAATGTGGACGAAATAATGAATAAAACCTATTCATTTGTTCCGGACAATACAACTAAGGAAATAAAAGGTCAGGCTATTTACGTAATCATTGCTAGAGCAGGGCTTATTTCTGAGTTATCCGGTGCCTTTTCACCTGTTAGCGAAATTCAGTATAAAATTAAACTACCCG
>CAYUNO010000301.1:0-2817 GCA_964446075.1 uncultured Flavobacteriaceae bacterium
TTAACTTCGTATCGTTCATATGCTAATGGAGGAGGAAAAGATGGACAATTAAGTTTGGATAGTTTAATTTTAAATGTAGAACCAGGATTTTTACGTAGATATTATGCCCAACAAAGTAAGCAATATCGAGATGAATTGCGTTTTAATTATCAGTTAAATCAACACAGCGACTTGATATTCGGTGCAGAAATCCGTAACGGATTACTTCAAGTTGATTACATTACTCATGTTAGGGAGAATCCTACTTTATGGGGGAAAGTCGATCCAAAGTTGGAGGGCGGTAATCATATCACAGTTGTGGATTTTGGCAGTTTTGGACAGTATAATTACTCAAATCCTAAAAAGTTTTTAAATATTGGTATCGGTGGAAGGGTAGATAATAAAGTATATAATGAAAATGATTCTTTAGGTTATAAGTTGAAATTTAATCCACGATATTCAATTGTTTATTATCCAAATAAATGGATATTTAAAGCGATTTATTCTGAGGCAATAATGGATGCAAGTCAATATAATCGTTTCTCTACAATACCAAATGTTAAAATGCGAAACAAATACTTGGTTCCAGAGAAAGTGCGTGATTTGGAACTTGTTATTTATAAGGCACTTGGTTCTGAAAACAAGTCGTCAATTGAATTAAATGGATTTTATGCTTCTTATTTGAATATTACACGAAATGTCTTAGTAAATAAATTAGAGAAATTTGAGAATGCCGGCACGGCTGAAGTATTTGGACTGCAAACTGCGCTGAAATTGAATATTTCAGAGAACATCTACTTTTATGCTAATACAACACATTTAAATACAAAGGTTTTTGAAACAGATTCAGTAAGAACTAAAGTGATGTCTGACATATCTCCCTTCAATGCCAATGCAGGATTGGGCGTGTTTTTACCAAGAATTAAAACAAACGTTCAACTTATGCTTAATCATGTATCGGCCAAGCCAACTGGTTGGGAAACATTTGGTAGTCTTTCCAATCTAAAAGAAATACCTGGGTATCAATTGGTGAATCTAAATGTTGATATTCAAATGTTTAAGCAAGTGAGATTGCAGTTACGAGGGTATAATTTAACAAATGCTAAGTTCTTTAGTCCAGGTGCTAGATTAGGAACCGGAAGTTACAGTGCAATAATCCCTCAATATGGTAGAATGTTCTCCGGTAGTATGTTGTTTAATTTTTAACCAATGAATTGGTTAAGGAAGTGGTTTTATAGTGGGCTATCCTCCGGTGGCTTTTGGATTGCAAAAAAATTAGGCTACCAGTTTGTTCTATTAGGTGTTATTTCAGCATTATTAGTTGAAGGTGTATACCGAAAAGATTATTCCACTGGAATAGAAATAGATGTCTTATTTATTGCAGTGTGCTATATTGGGTTTCAGGCAATCATTAATCACTGGGTAAAATTAATATTAACTGATTATGGGTATCTAGGAGCTTTGAGGCGATATGGAGTTTTTGTGCTGTCGTTTATCGCAATCTTACTCATTCAATATTCTTTGTTAATTGAGTTTGATATTGTAATACGTATATTCAAAATAGTAAACCTGTCAATTGTTTTTCCCATTATTGCTGGTTTTCAGACCATTTTAGAAGTACAGTCCGCTCAGCTATTTAGTATAAGTAAGAAACAAGGGCTCGCCGATATTCCTGATTTTAACAGAATTAATATAAATAAAACTATTTATTCGGTTTCAATCGCTGGAACGTTGATTTTTATTGAATGGTTTCTAAGTGATTCTTTTTTACCTCAGGATTATCTCTGGGTTGGAATTTGGGGAATATTTTTGTTGTTTCGATTTAACTTAACAGCAAATATTAAATCGGGAAATCATGGGTTGGCTATACAAGAATTTAAGCCAGCCGAAGTTCTAATGAAGAACAGTGCATATCTAAAAAGTAATTATTTCAGATTAATTTATCTCAGTACATTAATTATATTAATATTTACAGCAATGGTATTCTCTATGGAATTGGAGAAACTTACCATTAATCACGAAAAGAATTTTCAGCGATTTATTTCTTTGGTTATTTGGTTCAATATTTTCATCGCCGTTTATCAAGAGGTTGGAAAGGCTCAGTTGAGAAGATTTAAAACTACCATTAATATTGTCATAGTTCCAATATTAACACTAGTATTTTCAATGTTTTTAGGAGCCAATAAACTATTTGGTGACGACCAGTCTTTGTTTTATAATTTTTCAATTAGTGTATTGTTTATAGTTGTTTGGGTTGGTGGCTCAAATATCGCCGATGCAATGTTGGACGTTACTCTAAATCACTGTTCCGCTGCTGAAAAGTTTGCAACACGTAGAATATTAGGAGGGTATAAAATTCGAGTTGTAGCAGTAACAATAATTTTAATACCCATTATTGTTCAACGTATTCCGATTTTTTCATTCTACATTCCGGTAAATGAATTCCTAATTTATTCAAGTTTACTTTTGTCATTGCTATGGTTCAATATATCTAGAGGTATTTCAGCCTTGTATACTAATAGCTTTAATAAACTTAAAGAGAATTTGCAATTATCGGCCATTGGTTATCAAGGTGAATATAATATTTCCGAAAAAAGTAATCACTCTACTGACCCATTTCAAGACGATAAAAATATTGAAAAGACTTCTATAGAAAGAGAAAAAAATAAACAAGAGTCTAAATTAGCGATTGAAAAGAACCAAGTGACAGAAAGGGCCAATGATACTCTAAAAGAAACCCTATCAGAATTCCTAGATTCCAAAAATTCATCCAATCCATCAAATGATGATGAATTTATAAAAAGGGTAGACGATCAAGAAGAAAAATTGGGCTTTAAA
>CAYUNO010000302.1:0-2711 GCA_964446075.1 uncultured Flavobacteriaceae bacterium
ATTTAATCATCGTAGGCACTACAGGCACCAACGGGAAAACCTCAGTTTCCACCTTGTTATTTGATTATTTCACCCAACAGGGTTACCAGTCTGGGTTGGTTTCAACAGTTGAATACAGAATTGGGAAAACGGTTCTGCCGAGCACACACACCACTCCAGATATCGTAGGATTGCATCAGTTAATGGCCGAAATGGCAAAAGCGGGTTGTACCCACTGTTTCATGGAGGTAAGCTCTCACGCTGCTCACCAGAATCGTATCGCTTCCATTCCATTTACGTTGGGAATATTCACCAACATTACCCGTGATCATCTGGATTATCATGGGACTTTTGATAACTATTTAAAGGCTAAAAAATCCTTTTTCGACAACCTTCCGGCATCGGCCATGGCAATTACCAATAAGGACGATAAAAATGGAATGGTGATGCTACAAAATACCAAAGCCATTCGATACACCTATGCCATGAAACAATCCGCAGATTTTACGGTACGGGTGTTGGAGCACGATTTTAACGGCATGCAATTGCAATTAAACAAACAGGAATTATGGACACCGCTGATTGGAGAATTCAATGCCTACAATCTCTGTGCAGTTTTTGCTGCTGTTTTCTTGTTAACGCAGGGCGATGAAGAAGCTGCCGTAAAAATGAGCGCATTGGGAACGGTGAATGGCAGATTCCAAGTCTTACAGGGCCCCAATAGAATCACGGCTATCATCGATTACGCGCACACACCCGATGCACTGGAAAACGTAATTGGAACCATCAACCAAATTCGCAAGAACAGCGCACAATTAATCACTGTTGTAGGTTGTGGTGGAAATAGAGATCAAGGGAAAAGACCTCAAATGGGGAAAATTGCCGCTAGTCTCAGTAGCAAAGTAATCTTTACATCGGACAATCCCAGAAATGAATCGCCCGAATCCATTATAGCTCAAATGCAAGAGGGAGTAGAGCCACAGCATTTCAAACGTACTTTAAAAATAACGGATCGCAAGGAAGCAATTAGAACGGCGTGCATGCTAGCACAACCGGGAGATGTAATTCTTATTGCGGGAAAAGGACACGAAACCTACCAGGAAATTCAAGGGGTAAAGCACCCATTTGATGACAAACAAATAACCCAAGAATCCTTCAATTTAATCGCATAATACTATGTTATACTACCTGTTTGAATACTTAAACAAACACCAAATTACCGGAGCGGGAGTATTCAAATACATTTCGTTCCGAGCATCCTTGGCGGGTATATTGGCCCTTTTGATTGCCCTTGTTGTTGGAAAAGGCATTATCGGTTGGCTACAAAAAAAGCAAATTGGTGAGACCATCCGCGATCTAGGTTTAGAAGGCCAAATGCAGAAAAAAGGCACTCCCACGATGGGAGGGGTAATCATCATTTTATCGATTATCATCCCTACCCTACTTTTTGCCAAGCTAGACAATGTTTACGTGATTTTGATGCTGATAAGCACCATATGGATGGGCATTATTGGCGGAATTGACGACTACATCAAGGTATTTAAGAAGAACAAGGAAGGGATGAAAGCTACCACCAAATTGATTGGCCAGCTTTTCTTGGGTGTCATTCTTGCCATTGTAATAGACTACACGCACGGAGCGGCAAAAATGGATTTAACAACCAACTTGCCCATTACTAAGAATTTACTGAATTACTCCGATTTAATTCCAGGCTCGCACAACGCATGGTTCGTATACATTCCCATAATTATTTTCATTGTGATGGCGGTAACAAACGCCGTAAATCTAACCGACGGAATTGACGGTCTTGCTAGCGGAACCACAGCCATCGTAGGGGTTGGCTTAGTGATACTTGCATATGCTGCAGGTAATATCAAACTAGCTGATTACTTAAATATCATCTACGTTCCCAATTCCGGTGAAGTTGTAATCTTCTTATCCGCAGTAATCGGAGCTTGCTTAGGATTCTTATGGTACAACGGTTACCCGGCTCAAGTATTCATGGGCGATACCGGTTCCATGGCATTAGGTGGAGCCATTGCCTCGGTTGCAATTATTATCAAAATGGAATTGATGATTCCCATTTTGTGCGGAGTATTTTTTGCCGAAAGCGTAAGTGTAATGCTTCAAGTAGGCTGGTTCAAATACACCAAACGCAAATACGGCGAAGGTAGAAGACTCTTGTTGATGTCGCCCCTACACCACCACTTCCAAAAAAAGAACATCCCTGAAAGTAAAATAACCTTGAGATTTTGGCTAGTAACCATTGTACTGGTATTAGCAACCATTGCCTTGTTGAAATTACGTTAATCGAAGATGACAAAAAACCTTGTAATACTTGGAGCAGGAGAAAGCGGCGCTGGCGCTGCCGTCTTGGGCAAAACCCAAGGGTGGGAGGTTTTTGTCTCTGATAAAGGTAAAATCGCCCCAAAATACAAAGCGGAACTCAACGAATGGGGTGTTACTTGGGAAGAAGAAACGCATACTGAAAACAGAATACTATCGGCCAATTTAATTGTAAAAAGTCCGGGAATACCAGACACAGCAGCGATTGTTAAAAAAGCAATTGAATCCGGAATTGAGGTGATTTCCGAAATTGAATTTGGTTACCGATACTGTAAGGCTACTATCATCGGCATCACCGGAACTAATGGCAAAACCACCACTACCCTGCTCACCTACCATTTATTAAAATCCGCTGGGTTAAATGTGGGATTGGGGGGCAATATTGG
>CAYUNO010000303.1:0-2701 GCA_964446075.1 uncultured Flavobacteriaceae bacterium
GGGGTATATATCTGTTTAATCGAATTAATCGGCAACGACACCTTTCGTAAAATGGTAAAAACGAACTTCACCTTGTTGCGATAGTTCAAAACCTATTTATCCATCTTCAATGGCAAAAGTTGTGTATATCGTACACAATCATAACCTACTATCATCGTTAATATTGTTCAACATTTAACTGAAGTCAACTGCTATGGTATTTAATTCAATTAAAAAACTGTCAATTATTCGTTTAGCATCAACGGCAACTCTGTTTTTGGCCAGTTTTTTATCTATAAACCTCAACGGACAAAGCAAATATGTGATTCGAGCCCGAGAAGCTTACCAAGCAAAAAAATGGGCTAGCGCTCAAAAAATTGCGGCAAAGGGCTTAGAAAAGCAACGCGATGATTATGAATTATACTATATCAAGGCGATTGCTGAATTTCAAATGAGCGAAATGAGCAAATACAGCAAAGGCGATGTAAATTATGCAAAAGACGCTGTAAAAAGTGCTGTAAAAGCAAGAAAATACGACGAAAAGAACATCTATTACGCTACTTATGTTGAAGGCATGAAGCCAATTGTTTTATACAATAACCAGCAGGCCTTGGCTAATTATGCGCAAAAAAAATATTCTCAAGCCATCCAAATGTATCGAAACAGTTATGATTTAACCGGAGATACCGTTGCCTATGGAATGATGGGATACAGTCAGTATTTAAAAGGAGACGAAGGCGATGCAGTTAGAACAATGAGAGCGGTAGCTCAGTGGAACTTTGGTGCCAATTCTCAAGGGAAACATCCCCAATCTTATGTTCGCGAAGCATTTGAAGTTTTAACCGAGTACTATTTGAAAAAGCAACAGGGAGACAGTGCAATATACTATTGCGAAATGGGGTTAGAAGTATTTTCAAAGAACATTAAATTGTTGGCTTGGGAAAAGCAAATGATTTCGGTTGCTTTATCGAAAACAAAGGAAAAAACCGGACTCAGCAGTATCTACAATAGCCTATTGGAAAAAGGATTGTACTATTTTCCATCGGATACCTTTTTCCTGCATCAGCAAAACGCCTATTTCCTAAATCGGATTGGTAGAGCATGTTATGAGAAGAACTTTGTTGATGCAGAAATTTTCCACTTAGACTTTTACAGCAGAAAACAAGATTTAATTTCTCGAAAATCGGTAAACAAATCGGATCCATTTTTATTGGTTGACTCCATCGGTTTTGCTGCCAGAGGGTTGGAATATTTCTTGGGGAAAAACGACCCTACCGCTACCCTATTTTATTTTAAGAAATGGTATTGTAGGTATTACAAAATTCCGGTTTTTGGGGAAAAGCAATTGGAATCCATTTTATCTACGCCACCCCAACAATTGAGTAGACGCTTGGTGGGAATGTTGATGGATGAAGCTATTTCTACCTATCCAAAAAACAAATTATTTAAGCAGCATCGACTTAACATATACAACGATTGGATAAAAAAACCCGTTCCTTATTACGAATGGGAAAGAGTACTAAGATTTAGCGACAGTGTGATTAAAGATTTCCCAAAAAACACGCTATTGAAACAAGATAGAGTAAAGTTGTATGGAAGAGCGATTGATTCATGTGTTAAATCTGGCAAAATGGAATTGGCATGGAAGTTATTTTATCAATGGCAAGACAAAGGAATTTCTGCACCAAAGGATTGGGCAGGCTACCAAGAAAAAATTGCATTGGCCGATTTTGAACTTCGTTTTAAGGGCAGCAAAATTTCCTCAATACCTGTAAAAGGAAGTAAGTCAAAGAAAATTGTGGCAACGGGTTGGACTGGCAATGTTAAAGACTGCGAGGCAGGCACATTACCGGATAGTACCTTAATAAAAGTAGCTAATAGATTAAATTATTTCCGTCAAAATTCAGGAGCTTTACCGGCACTTTCTGTTGATCCATTTAAGGTTAAAGGATGCTTGGAAGCTTCTTTAGTGTACAGCAATAAAGGAGTATTTACGCAAACGCCCAAACCTGAAACACATGCATGTTATACCGATTTAGCGGCCATGACTGCCGAATTGGGGATGGCGGTTATGGAACCGAATCCCGCACAAAGCGCCACTGCCTTAATGGCCGATAAAGGATCTACAGGAATGTTAACTCGCCGAATGATTATTCACCCGGCATTCAATGATTTTGGGGTTGGATGCACAGACAACAATTCTGTTTTTTGGATTGCTGATAATGAAAAACCTGTAATTGATTCTGCTTATTGGAAAACCCACAGTTTGTCTTGGCCCGCAGCCGGAGCAACGCCTGCTATGTTGATATTCGATGTATGGAGTTATAGTAGTTTACAAGACTTTTCCGGAGCTACGGTTACCTTGAAATCAGAAAAACTCGGTGCATTACCAGTAGAAATAACTCCCATCACTGGCTCCGATATTGGATTACCGATGTTAACTTGGAAACTGATTGAATCACCGGAACTTACTCAGAAAATGAGTAAAGATAAAAACGGCAGAGACATATTATTCACTCCAGGCGATAAAGTTACCGTTTCTATTATGTTAAAATCGAAAAAGTCAGTATCCTATATCGTAAAAATCTTTTAATAATTTCGGTTAAAATCTAGCTTTCAAATTCCATAAATAAACATTATCTTTGCACTCCGATTTTGATAAAAATCTTGCACGCGTGGCGTAATTGGTAGCCGCACCAGACTTAGGATCTGGCGCCGCAAG
>CAYUNO010000304.1:0-2693 GCA_964446075.1 uncultured Flavobacteriaceae bacterium
GGGGCTAGGCTGCGATTATGTAACCAATGCCGTCAGTTTCGGCCCTGCAACATGTCAACTAGGCTTGCCGGCTCAAGTTCCACTTGGGGGATTTGCGGCTAGTTTAACCATTTCATTTCTTCCTGATTCATGTTTGCAGAGTTCTATTTCATTTTCAATACCATCAGCATCACCCATCAATCAAGTAAATTGGAATTTTGGTGATCCAACTTCAGGAGCAAATAATAGTTCATTAGCTGTAAATCCAAGCCATCAATTTTCTGAAATAGGGACCTATCAAATTACTGCTATTGTTGAATATGATTGCTATACAGAAACCGTTACTCAGAATATAACTGTGGTTGATTGCACGGACACCATAACAACGATGCCTGCATTTGAATTCCCCAATATCTTTACACCGAATAGTGACGGCATCAACGATCTGTTTGAAATTCAAAATTTACCCGAAAACACCGAGGTAATTATTCTAAACCGCTGGGGGAAACTCGTTTATTCTTCAGCTAATTACCAAAACTATTGGGATGGAAAAGATACGTCTGGAAAGGAGCTTGCGGATGGGGTTTATACCTATAAATTCACAACGGAAAAAGGGACAATTGGTCATGGGTTTGTGCATTTAGTACGGTGATTTCTGTCAGACTTTCCGAATTAGTTTTTAGAGTTTAATAAAACAAAAAGTTTTAGGATTTTGCTTAGCGACGCTTCTATTATCGGAGCGAATATACTGTCACAATATGAACAATCGCAACCAACATATTACTAATTACAAACGGGTGTTTCAGTGTTTTGACGGTAACTGGCGTAAGGAGTTTGTACACGATTTGCATCAGTAAAAGTGCAATCGCAAATTTGGTATCTGGAAAAATCAATAAGCCAATAGATGCGATAAGTATCGTTATGTAAATCGCTAATAGAATTCCTCTTGCTGGGTTGAATTCACCCAATGTTTCGACCATTCTAACATTATTGGTCAACATTAAATAGCAAATGGGTATAAGAATAAGGATGTTTAAAAGAAGGGAGAGGGTGAGCATCGATTTAATAATTCATTACGTTCTGATTGAAACAGCTAAAGATCGGATTTGTTTTCAATTATATTTCCTGGCAGTTGAATATTCAATAAGCGAAGAAACTAAACAAAAGGAGTAATAATTTTAAATTTTAGTATGTAATTTTGTATCCGATATGGTATTTCAACGGATACTTTTTTTAAGCTTGTTTACCTTGTTTTTGGTTCAAGCGCAAGCTCAACTTCAAAATTCCCATTGGACATTTGGTTATAATTGTTGGGTGGATTTTTCGGGAGGGGTTCCGGTAGGAAATGGTGCATCGGCAATTTATAGTAATGAACAATGCGCCACTGTATCGAATGAGGTCACGGGTCAATTGCTCTTTTATTCAGATGGACAGAGCGTTTGGGACGCCAACCACACGGTGATGCCGAATGGGTTGAATCTATTTGGCGGCGCTTATTTGTCCAGTACGCAAGGGCCATTAATCGTTCCTTTTCCGGAAGACGATTCGAAATATTACTTGTTTACCTTGGACGATTTGGAATACGACATTCCGCAGTTGGATAATGGATTGCGTTATACGGTGGTAGATATGAACCAAAACAATGGATTGGGAGACGTTGACCCCCTCCAAAAAAACGTCTTTTTAACGGATTTTCTGACGGAAAAGATGACCGTCGTGCGCAGCGAGGCGATTCGTGGATATTGGGTGATTGTGCACAAACGTGAAAGCAAGCAGTTTTTGGCGTACAAAGTGGACGGCTGTGGAGTAGATCCAATTCCAGTGATAAGTAATGTTGGAACAGAACTCTTAGGTGCGAATTCTAATTTTGACCCTCGCATGCCTTTTTACGGTTCTATGAAAGCTAACCATGCAGGAGATAGAATCGCTATGCCGATTGACGACAGTAAATTCATCGACTTTTATTCCTTTGATGCGGCAAGCGGTAACTTATTGAATCCCATCACGGTTGAAGTTACAGACAACACGCCAGCGTCCCCTATCCGAAAATATGGGTGTAGTTTTTCACCCGACGGAAGCATGTTTTATTATACCAATAACATTTCAGTGTATCAGCTCAAGCTAACGGCGTATGATTCGCTTTCCATTGCCACGTCGCATACCTTGATAGCCACTCCTGCAAATCCTACCTTTCAAATAGAGGAAGGCCTTGACGGAAAATTATACGTGGCGATTGGAGGCAGCAATGTGTTGGATGTAATTAATGCACCCAACAGTACGTTTTGTGATTACACAAGCAATGCCATTACAACGAATGGCCTTGTATTGCTTGGACTCCCGGCTCGGGTACCCGAACGCAATTTTTCAAGTCCTCCGATCACCATGCTCCCCGATTCTTGTTGGCAAAGCACGACCAGTTTTTCCATTAATACAGACTTATCCATAAATCAAGTGAGTTGGAACTTTGGTGATCCAAATTCCGGGGGAAGCAATACGTCAACGATGTCCGTACCAAGCCATTCATTTTCTAATGTCGGAACCTATACGGTTTCAGCGCTGGTAGAATTTCAATGTTATACCGACACCCTAGCGCTTACTCTCTCGGTGGTTGACTGTCCTCAGGATCCGCCTCCACCCATTCCAAACTACCCTTTGGTAATCCCAAATGTAATCACCCCAAATTCGGATGGAGCCAATGATGTTTTTGAAATTGA
>CAYUNO010000305.1:0-2682 GCA_964446075.1 uncultured Flavobacteriaceae bacterium
GTCACCCAATTCTTAGGCTGTGCTGCCAATGGTAAGGCTTTCATTTATCAAAGCACCGCAAATAGTCCATTAGATAGAAACTATTACTACGGAACTTTTCCAGATCCAAAAGCAAAAAACAAGGGTAAAACGCCTGAAACCAATCACTGGAATATTACTAGAGATGAATTGCAAACCGGAACCAATACTGGATTCTTAAGCGTTGGAGGTAGATATTTAGCAGTTTATCATACAGATTTAAAAAATCCGATGTCGTTGGTTGTATTAAATACAGAGCCAAAATCCAACGCAGGAACGAATCCAATAAACCTACACAATTCAAAAAACCCTCTTGATAAATATGCGTTGGGGGAGATAAAAATTCAAAAGCAGAATTTCAATGGTATTGATTTATACTCTCGTACCTTTTTACCGTACAATTTCGATCCCACTAAAAAGTATCCTGTAGTGGTTTACGTTTATGGTGGACCACATGCTCAAATGGTAACCAACAGTTGGTTGGGAGGCGGTAGTTTATGGATGCATTTTCTTGCAAGCAAAGGCTATGTTGTATACACTATTGATAATAGAGGGTCTGCACATCGTGGATTGGAATTTGAGAATGCCACCCACAGAAAACTTGGTGAAGTGGAGATGCTAGACCAATTAGCAGCATTGCGATGGTTGAAACAACAAAATTGGGTTGATAGTTCTAGAATTGGTGTTCATGGATGGAGTTTCGGTGGATTTATGACAACCAGTTTAATGACAAGAGCAGCAGGTAATTATAAAGTTGGCGTTGCTGGTGGTCCAGTTATTGATTGGAACTTTTACGAAATCATGTATACCGAGCGTTACATGGATAGACCCCAAGAAAATCAAGTAGGATACGCTGAAAATAATTTAATTAATCAAGCTAAGAATTTAAAGGACCGACTATTGATGATTCATGGAGCGGACGATAATGTTGTGGTTTGGCAACATTCGTTGATGTTTTTAAATGCGTGTGTAAAGGCGGGGAACGCGAACTTAGACTATTTTGTCTATCCAGGCCATAAACATAATGTTGTTGGCCCAGATCGCGCACATTTATATAAGAAGGTTTGTCAATATTTCTTTGACCATTTATAAAATCAATCCGTTGCTAAGTTGGGATTATTCTCAAGAATAATTTCTTAAATTGCAATGTATTTATTGGGATAACGACCATGGAAGAGGTAAAGGATTTGATTTATGTGGAATGCCCTAGAGATGCCATGCAAGGCATCAAACAATTTATTCCTACGGAAATAAAAATTAATTATTTAAAGCATTTACTTTCTATAGGATTTGATGTTTTGGATTGTGGGAGTTTTGTTAATCCAGAATCTATTCCGCAAATGGCGGATACCGCGGATGTAATAAATGGAATCAGTTCTGTTGAAACAAAGACTAAATTATTAGTTATTGTAGCCAACGAACGAGGGGCATTAAGAGCAGCCTCATTTTCAAGTATCACCTTTCTTGGATATCCTTTTTCAATTAGCGAGACGTTTCAACGGAGAAATACGAATGCGAGTCGTGATGAAGCCTATAGAAGATTAGCAAAGATTCAGGATATCGCTATTGCGTCTAATAAAGAAGTGGTAGCCTATTTAAGTATGGCATTTGGTAACCCCTACGGAGATCCATTTACTACGGATGAAATAGTAGACTGGGGTCAAAAAATAGCAGCTTTAGGCATTAGAAAAATTAGTCTAGCAGATACTATTGGAAGCGCAACACCTGAAAATATTGCTACCATATTTACGGAGGTAAAGCGCAAACTTCCTCATCTTCAAATAGGAATCCATATACATGCTAAACCTTTCGATTGGGAATCTAAAGTAAAGGCTGCTTATAACTCAGGTTGCAGACGTTTTGATGGCGCTATGGCAGGCTTAGGCGGTTGTCCTATGGCAAAAGACGAATTGGTTGGAAATATCCCAACAGAAGATGTACTACCGTGGTTAATGACTGCTGAAGGAAGCGACTCTACCCTATTAAATGAAAAACTCAACATTACTAAAAATTTAGCAATACTGAGTTATCAGGGGTTAGTTAATAATTATTGAAAATGGTATTTTTCTACTTTCAATAATTCAATAATTTTGTCGAGACGATCTAGCATTTCTTTTTGATGACTACCTTGCTGTCCAGAAACCACAGTAGATAGGATACTCTCTGATGAATCATCGAACAATTCATACATAGAAACGCCCAATGTTTCGCAAATTTTTTCCAAGGTGTCCACTCTCATGGTTTGTTTTTTAAGCATGTAGTGAAATCCTTGTTCACTCAAGTCGCACCGTTTAGCCAACTCCTTTATAGGAATTCGTTTTGCGGCGGCAAAGTTTTTAATCTTGTTGTAATCCAGTTTGCTCACGATACATTCGATTAGGTTGCAGAATAATTGGTTTAGGTTATTGACATTATTAACTTAATTCATAACCAAATATTTTACTCTAATATTTTTGCAACTGTAAAATTTGAAAAGGCAAACCAATATAAATAACCTTAAATTAATGAATATCAATAACTTACAATATAAATTTAATGTATTTAGTAAATACTTATAGCCTTGATTTGTTCTTTTTTTTTGTATAAAAGATGTTAATTGTCTCCCAAATAAAGTTCCAGATACATAATGTTCATTTTCCATAGCACAATATTGTTTATATAAAT
>CAYUNO010000306.1:0-2675 GCA_964446075.1 uncultured Flavobacteriaceae bacterium
ATCGGCAGAAATAGGCAATTTAGAGGTGGTTCAACTTTCTCTTCAGTCATTATTAAGTTTAGGGTTTTTCCCGAATGCCGATTATATTGTTATGGGAATTTTTTTATTAGCCTCATTGTTGGGGTTATTTCAACAAATTGGCTCCTATTTCAATCGAAATATTGAAGCAAGAAGAAGTATTTCTTTAAATGCGCTCTTCTTTGCTTATTGTTTGTTTATGTTGCTGTTGCATTGGAGAAATTTTGCTCAATTTCATATGCTCATTTCCATACCGTCAACATTTTTATTGGTTAATTTCTTTAATGAGGATAGAATTAGTTTATGGAAACGATTTATAAATTTACTTCTATTGGTTTTAGCATTATTCTCTATGTTTGGGCGATTTTTGATTTAAAGATTGGCTTTTAGCGAAGCTAGTAAACCCATTTCCCTTGTTTTTTCAATTATATCTGTTTCGATATTTTTCATGGCAAAAACCAAATGATCTGTATTGTTGGGATGCCAAGGTGTAGCAATTCCTAGGGATAAGTGAATTCGATGCAGGGCATAAGCAATTCCAGAAAATTCTCTATAGTGAAATAAATATTGTGATTCCAAAAATTTGTCAAATCGTTGAAGAAATAGTTCCTCCTCTGGATGAGCGAGTGCAGTTAACAGAGTTTTGTATGATTGTCGATTATCTGAAAGCGTATTATAAAATTCGTATAGCTCGTTTAAGTGATTTCCTATAAGAATTTTATCAATTATTAATTCAACGGAAACATGAAGAGAGAACCACCATCGCTCCAATCCATGTTTTATCCCTAATTTGCTCCAAGATTCTCGATGGTTTTGGTATATTTTTTCAAAAAAATCAGATTGGTGAAATTGTTTATCTCTCAGTAGGTGTTGCAAACCACCTTCGCAAAAGGAATTTAAGTTTGCCGATATAATTTCTTGATTATTGGTCAGCGATTGCCAGTTTACGCGATTGTTCTTGGTTAGGAAGTGTCTTAATAAATCTGGTGCAATAAGGGCAGCATTAAATTGCGGTTGATTTGGTTTTCTATCAACTAAAAAGTGAGCAAAAAAGTTCATTTCTAGGGGAAATATAGAACGAAATCCTCAGTGCATTGTTTATCATTCCATATAATTATGAGATTTTTAATTTTTTCATTAATTACCATTTCGATGTTGTTTTGCAGTTGCGGTGGTCAAAAGTCGAGTAGTTTGAATGAATCAGAAAGTAACATTATGGAAAATAAAAACACATTTGAAGTACAGAAATCCGAGCAAGAATGGATGGAGCAATTGGGTTCTGAAGCATTTGCTGTATTGAGGGAAAAAGGTACCGAAAGGCCTTTTAGTAGTGAATTTGAAACTACTTGGGATTCGGGAACCTACGTTTGCAAAGGTTGCGGTCAGGAGTTATTTTACAGCGATACAAAATTTGATGCGGGTTGTGGTTGGCCAAGCTTTTACCAAGCAATAGATAAATCAAAGGTTAGAGAAATTGCCGATTATTCTCATGGTATGTCTCGAGTGGAGGTTGTGTGTTCTAAATGTGGAGGTCATTTAGGGCATGTATTTACCGATGGATACGGTCAACCTACAGGACTTCGATATTGTATTAATGGAATAAGTTTGGGATTCAAGAAGAAATAATCTTGCTATGCGTTAAATTATACTTTTAGTCATTTTTACGAGGGTTGTTGGGTGTTTTATCCAATTGATAAACCAAGAAACTATGTGATTTGAAAAAAACAGGCAAGTTGTAATTTTCGCCAACTTTTTCAAAATTATTATTAACGACTAAGAAATCAGCATTGCAGTTTATTAGACTGTCTAGGTGGGTTTTCGAATGTAATTGTTGCGGAAAGCGAACCCAGCCTTTATGGTTTAGAAAATAAAGTTCTTGGGGATTAACACCCGCATTAGAAACAACTAACGATTTAAGAGGTATTGTTTTTCCGATTGTCTCTAGCTGCAATTTGTATTTTTCTGTTGGTTTAATTGATAGTTCGTGCATCTGATTTAACAGTGCTTCCGAGTTGGAGACAAGAAGAAGGACTGTTATCAATGTCTTAGCGGATGTTTTTTTGATTGTGGTTTTTTTGGTAGCTACGGACTGTACTTTTTCTATTTTCTGTTGAATATATTCTAAACCAAGGGCAGCGATAAAAGCCATAAATGGCATAAACGGAATGATGTAGTACGTATGTTTTGGAAATACATCTCCGGTTTTAATAATGAATATTCCGAATAAAATTACAAAAGATAAAAATGAAATTTTTACCTTTTTAAAATTATCAATATCAATTAATTGAATGTTTTTATTTAAATAATTAGTTGAATAATTATTTCGGAATAAATAAGCAAGACCTAACAGGAATAACAATAGAGTAAAAAACGAATAGAATGCGGTAAAATAGAATTTTTCTAATAGTAATCTCCAATGTGGAATAATTTCAATAAATCCTTCGTATAGCGATTTAGGATAATAGAGTTGAAAGGATTTATTAAGTTCTGGAACCCAATAAAAATACCATATCAAGCCGGGAATAATGGCAATGAAGCACGTTGTTATAAATCGGATTTCTATAAGGCTTATTTGAATATAATTGGATAGTTTGCGTTGTTTTAAGAGTTTAGGGGTAAAGAATACTAGTGTTGCAAGCCATGCAATGGCAGGTAAC
>CAYUNO010000307.1:0-2659 GCA_964446075.1 uncultured Flavobacteriaceae bacterium
AAAGATATTGCAGTTTCTAGTGGATCTGCCTGCACATCTGCTTCTTTAGAGCCAAGTTATGTGTTGAAGAGCTTAGGATTGGACGATGAATTGGCCCACAGTAGTTTGCGTTTTGGATTAAATAAGTTTACTACGGATGAAGAAATTGATTACACTATCGATTTGGTAAAAACTGCTGTAAATAAATTGCGCGATATGAGTCCATTATGGGAGATGTTTAAAGAGGGAATCGACCTAAAATCCATTGAGTGGACGGAGCATTAATCGATATTGTTTAGAAATAATCTAAATTGTAAATTTGTATTAAATTAAAAAATTATGGCATATTCAGAAAAGGTAATTGATCACTATTCCAATCCAAGAAACATCGGTACTTTGGATAAATCTAAAAATACGGTTGGAACAGGATTAGTGGGTGCACCGGAGTGCGGAGACGTTATGCGTTTGCAGATAGAGGTAAATGAAGAAACTGGAATTATCCAAGATGCTAAATTTAAAACATTTGGTTGTGGATCGGCGATCGCTTCTTCGTCTTTAGCAACGGAATGGTTAAAAGGAAAAACTGTAGACGAGGCGTTAGCCATTGATAATATGGATATCGTTGAAGAGTTGGCCTTACCACCGGTAAAAATACATTGTTCTGTATTAGCAGAAGATGCTATCCGCGCAGCGATTAACGATTACCGCACAAAGAATGGTTTAGAGCCAATTGAGTCTGAAAAAACACATCACTAATAATTCTTACCCACCATGTTAGCTCAAGGCGATGAAATAACGATTACAGAAAAAGCTTTGGACAAGGCGTATGACTTGATGCGCGAGGCAAATATTTCTGCTCCTGAATATTTCTTGCGTGTTGGCGTAAAGGGTGGTGGATGTTCGGGCTTAACCTACGAATTGGATTTTGATAACGAAGAGAAGCCGGGCGATATGAAATTTGGGAATGAGAAATTGCATATTGTATGCGATATGAAGAGTTTCTTGTATTTGTGTGGCACGGAGTTAGATTTCTCGGATGGTTTAAACGGAAAAGGATTTAATTTTATCAATCCTAACGCCTCCAGAACTTGTGGTTGTGGAGAGAGTTTTGCCATTTAAATTATACACTTTTTACAATGACGAAAGCCATTCTATTTAGGATGGCTTTTGTGTTTTATTTTTGCACTAATGACAAAGTATGCATTTATATTTCCTGGTCAGGGCAGTCAGTTTCCTGGAATGGGCAAAGAATTGTATGAGAACAGTGAATTGGCTAAGACCATGTTTGAATCGGCCAATGAAATTCTTGGGTTTCGGATTACTGATCTAATGTTTGAAGGAACAGATGAGGATTTACGTGCAACGAATGTAACACAACCGGCAATTTTTCTTCATTCGGTGATTCGCGCAAAAGTGATGGGGAACGAAATGAATGCAAATATGTTTGCTGGGCACAGTTTGGGTGAATTCAGTGCATTGGTAGTTTCCGGTGCTATCTCATTTGAGGATGGATTGAAATTAGTTTATCAGCGTGCAATGGCGATGCAGGAGGCTTGCGAATTAACTAAAGGTACCAGGGCGGCTGTTCTGGCTTTAGATGATGAGAAGGTAGAAGAAGTTTGTGCTGCATCCTCAGGCGTTGTAGTTGCAGCCAATTACAATTGTCCAGGTCAATTGGTAATATCAGGGGAGTTTAACGCTGTAGAACAGGCTTGTGAGGCGATGAAAGCTGCAGGAGCGAAGCGAGCATTATTACTGCCAGTGGGTGGTGCATTTCACAGTCCATTGATGGAACCGGCAAGAGAAAAATTAGCGAAAGCGATTGAGGCTACGAATTTTTCTGCTCCTTGTTGTCCAATTTATCAAAACGTTACTGCTAGTGCAGTGAGTGATCCTCAAGAAATAAAAAAGAACTTGGTAGCTCAATTAACTGCCCCAGTTCGATGGACTCAGAGCGTGAAAGCAATGAGCGAGGATGGTGCTACGCATTTTATTGAAGTTGGTCCGGGTAAGGTATTGCAAGGATTGGTTAAGAAAATTGTGGCGGATATAACGGCTGAAAGCATTGGTTAGATATATCTTCAGCGAATTAAATTGATAGTGCCTTCAATCAGTTTTTTTGGATGAATTGCTTCGGACTTAATAATTTCTAATTGGTAGAAATATGTACCTTCGGGAAGTTCGGGGCCGGAATTATTTACTCTTCCATTCCAACATTTACTAAAATCTTTGGTTTGAAATATACGCTCACCCCATCGGTTAAAGATTAATAATTCTGCTTCATCGCAGTCGGGTGATAAACCTAGAACTCGAAAACAATCGTTTTTTCCGTCTTCATTAGGAGTGAAAACATTGGCGATTTTAATTTCGCGGGTGCTATCGGTATTAACATTTATAGGCTGAAATAGAGTATCATTACAATTACGAGATGCACTAATCATTTCGAATTTTGGCAAGTAACTGCCTCCTTGGTAGAAGTGTCTAATTTCTAGCGTGTCCTTTATTGGAAGCGAAATGGTATCGGAGTTATCGTCCCAAAAGCATCGAATGGTATCGGTGTATTTGGCTGTTATAGTGAATAAAACACCGGGTTTACATGGACTTGTTGAGTACTTAATTGTGCCTTCTGGTTTGAAAAAAACAGATATACTATCGGAGTACGTTGCTTTTGCATTACAAC
>CAYUNO010000308.1:0-2658 GCA_964446075.1 uncultured Flavobacteriaceae bacterium
CTTGAATTCAATACGCAACAAGCAAAAAACTCAGCTCAATCATCGGAAAAATTATTATCCGACTTCCAAATAAGTTCTGCGATTTCTGGAGATTTATTTTATCTAAACGCTAAAATTGGGGATTGGATAACCCCAGTTAAACCCGTTGCAATTATCGGAAATGCCAAACATTTTGTACTTCGATTGAATATCGACGAAATGGATATCTCCCAAATTCACGAAAATCAAATCGCAATTGTATCCTTGGACGCCTACCCTGGTAAATCTTTCAAAGCACATATCAGTAGGATAATTCCTATCATGGATCAAAAAAACCAAAGCTTTACAGTAGAGGCGGTTTTTGATGAATTGCCAGAGAAGTTGTTTCCTGGATTATCGGCCGAAGTAAATATTATTACTCATATTAAACCCAAAGCACTATTAATCCCTCTCTCCTACCTTGGGAAAAATAATAAAGTAAATACCGATAAAGGCGAGGTAGAAGTTAAAACAGGACTTAGAAACATGCAGTGGGTAGAAATTTTGGAGGGCATAACCGCCAATACTGCCTTGTTTGAACCCGAAATGAAGAAATAAATGAACCGGAATGTTCGTTTTGCCATCGCTAAGACCCATATATTGGCTCGAAAAAAACAAAGTGCTATCGCCGCACTGGGGGTAACTTTTGGCATCGGCACGTTTATCATTTTGGTAAGTTTCATGACGGGTTTAAATGGATTATTGGATGGATTAATATTAAATCGAACCCCACATATACGAATTTACAACGAAGTAAAAGCCTCGGAAACACAGCCTATTGACTTGCATCCTCAGTATAAAGGCGGTAAAAACATGATTACCTCTATTAAACCCAAACAAGAGTTAGCGGGGATTAGAAACGCCAAAGCGTTGATGTCTGTGGTTTCCAAAGACCCACGGGTGAAAGGGGTTACACCCCAAGTTTCAGCAAGGATTTTCTATCAATCCGGAAACATCTTACTCAATGGGAATGCCATTGGAATAGACGTGCTTGAAGAGGATCGATTATTTAATTTCCAACAATACATTATTGGCGGGACACCCAATGATTTGGCAAACAACGATAATGGAATCATTTTAGGAGCAGGTGTTGCTCAAAAATTCTCACTACAGGTAGGTGATAAAATTCAAATTATGAGTAGTACCGGTCAAACCTATAAATTAAAATTAGTGGGTTTGTACCAATCCGGATTAGCCGATATCGATAAGATTCAGAGTTACGTGAATATTAAGACGGCCCAACGAATTGCCGGTGAATCAGGGAGTTATTTTACCGATATCAGTGTAAAACTGTTCAATATCGATCAAGCCTTTGATTTAAGCAAAGAAATTGAACGAAGCCATGGTATTAATGCAGTAGATATTAAAACAGCGAATGCCCAATTTGAAACGGGTACAAGTATCCGAAATCTTATCACCTATGCAGTGAGTATCACCTTATTAATTGTTGCTGGATTTGGAATTTACAACATATTAAACATGGTGATTTATGAGAAAATGAACGATATAGCCATATTAAAAGCAACCGGTTTTAGTGGTACAGACGTAAAGCGAATTTTCATATACCAAGCACTTATGATTGGAATTATTGGAGGGATTTTGGGACTTCTATTGGGACTAATCATGAGTTACATTATCAGTATTTCACCATTTGAAACAGAAGCATTACCCACAGTTAAAACCTTTCCTGTGAATTTCAATGGAATGTATTATGTAATCGGAAGTGTATTTGCGGTGGTAACAACATTCTTTGCTGGTTACCTCCCTGCAAGAAAAGCAAGCAACATCGATCCGGTGGATATTATTAGAGGTCAATAAAAAAACCGATGAACAGTACAATTAATTCGAGTTTGCGTTCGCCTGGGAACGAACCCAATAAGGTGTTATCGGCCAAAAACATCCAAAAATTTTTCACTGATCCGGTTTCCATTCAAGTTCTTAAAGACATCAATTTTGAGGTAAATGCCGGAGAATTCGTATCCATTATGGGAAAATCCGGGTGCGGAAAAAGTACACTATTGTATATTCTAAGTACCATGGACACCCAATACGATGGGGAACTTTGGTTGATGAACAATAAAATCACTGGTTTAACGGGTAAAGAGCTATCGGTTGTCCGAAACGAACATATTGGCTTTGTTTTTCAATTCCATTACTTATTACCTGAATTCTCTGTATTAGAAAATGTTATGCTCCCTGGATTGAAATTAGGGAAATTATCCCAAGAGGAAGTGGAGTTCAATGCTATGGAGAAGCTTAAAATGTTAGACGTATCGGATCAGGCGATGAAAAAAGCAACTCAGATTTCAGGTGGACAGAAACAACGGGTTGCTATTGCACGAGCGCTAATTAATCAGCCGGCAATTATTATGGGCGATGAACCCACAGGAAATTTGGATAGTAAAAACGCCAATACGGTTTTTTCCATTTTTAAAGATTTAAGCAGAGAGTTGGGTACCAGTTTATTAATCGTAACCCACGATCCCGATTTTGCCTCCAAGACCGATCGTATTATTGAGATGGCGGATGGGGAAATTATAATTTAGGCACTGTACACCACGTTTGTGGTTAAATTAAAAACGCCGCTAAAATAAAAGCGGCGATATTAATTTAGTGGATTGGAGGTCGGAACCGGAATAG
>CAYUNO010000309.1:0-2655 GCA_964446075.1 uncultured Flavobacteriaceae bacterium
GTCAATCGTTCCGAACGCAACTATCTTCCTAAGCAATTCAATTGAATCTGCTACTTCTTCAATCAATAGTACCTCATCCGTAGATTTCGTTATATGTGATTTAGAATTGAACTTTGGTTGTAGTACTGTGATCCCAGAGTTGTGTAATAATAAGAAAATTCCGTGTATGATTTATAGTTCACACGTGAATATGGTTTTAATAAAAGAACTGGAGAACTACAATGTATGTTGTTACGTATCTAAAACATCCGGTGTGGATGCTTTGCTCTCGGGCGTTGAATCTTTACTAAATGTTAAAAAATATCAATGCCCATTGGTGAAGTCGACCATTGAATCCAAAAGCGAATTCAAGGAAACAGAGAAATTGGATTTGACAAAGGGACAGAAAGCAGTTTTGGAAGTATTAATTCGAGGCTTTAACCGAGAAGAGGCTGCTAAAATTTTGAAAATCTCTCCGAATACCTTAAATAATCACATTGCTAGAGCGAGAGAAATGAATAATTGTGAGAATTTTGAAGAATTATTGAGGCGCTATCGCTTTTGGGATTTATTGATATAAACAGATATAGGTGTATGATTTTTAGTTATATGTAATCATATTTAATTGTTTTTATAATTATTCATTTGTAGATTATGAAACATAGTTATAAAGACCATTTTAAATTCAACTTTTATAAAGTTGTTCTTACATTATTATGCTCGGTAATGGGTTTAAATCTACAAGCACAAAATCGTTGGTCGAATTCGGGTACGAACGGAGTTTTCGATACAACTACAAGAAAAGGAGCGGTTATTATTGGGGATGTGAATTTTAACCGAAGTACTCCCGTGAGTGACGCTAATTTTGTTTTTCTTACGGGAAAAAATTCTATCAGTAGCGAACAAACCAACAACAGCGGAACAAGATGGGGCTTAATTGCTAATGGGAAATTAGGGTTTAATAGAACTGACGATCGATGGATGTCCTTTGGTGATCGATTGCCTTGGGAAAATTCGCTATTGTATTTTAATTCCATTGGCGTAAGAACTAACTGGGGACACTATAATTCAAATTTTGGAACCATTTACAGGCAACATGGAGATGGAATAAAGGATGGTTTTATTTCGTGGCAGGACTCTACTGTTTTTGAAAGTAATCCTGAATTAATTAATTCGGATAAAAGTAAATTTAAATTTGTATTCAGAAATGGCCAGTCTGCTTCTAATTTTAATATTGATTTATTTGAATATTTAACTATATTCCCTAACGGTGTAGTAAATGTGGGTTATGGTCAAAACGTTAAGCCTAATGCGAAATTTTATGTTGAAAAAGGGAATATTGGAAATGGGTTTTCCGGTACTTACGGATCGTTGGGTGGAGAATGGACGTCCATCGGTAAATCTCCGTTTAATCCTAACGATATTGGATTTAGAGCGCAATCAAAAACTTCGGCAGTTTATTTGACGGCATCCGATCCCGCACCGTTTAATAGTAATGCGAATTTGATTTGGGGTACCACATCGGCGAATGCCTTCAATCGGGCCGATAACGGATTGCAATTTCAATTAGTAGACCAAGGGAATAATATTTACAATGCAATGACGTTGCGTTTTTCTACTCGATTGAATAATGGCTTTTTAGGCATCAATGTTATAAATCCGGATGCGAGATTGGATGTTCGTTCAACGGGCGATGGCGAAGAAGCCAATAGGGGTACTTACGTTGTGAGATCGTTGCAGCAATGGGTAGAAGACTTTAATTATAACACGTTTATTCAAAGTTGGGGTTGTAAGACCAAAGCCTTAGTTATTTCTGGTCCCAATTGCAGTTCAAGCATCCTAACCGAGAATTTCTCTGTTTGGGCTGATGGTAAGACAGGTATTAGAACAATGCCCGACGATTCGTTTTCATTGAAAGTTAACGGGATAGTAAGAGCAACACAATTTTCACAGTTGAGTGATGTTCGATTTAAAGTGAATATTGTAAATATTCAAAATCCCATGGAAATATTGAAAAAAATTAATTCCTACGAATACGATTATAAACAAGGACTGGCGGTGAATGTGAAAAACGGGAATTCCGTGGAATCGCGTACCATGGAGTTACCAACAGGCAGGCATTTTGGCTATTTGGCTCAAGAAATAAAGGAGTTGATCCCGGCTGCGGTAACAAAAGACCAAGATGGATTTTATTCCGTGGATTACATACAATTGATTCCGCTACTTTCCGAGGCGATAAAAATTCAAAGTAAAACCATAGATTCTTTAGTGCAAATTGTTGAAATCATTCGCAACAGAACGAATATTCAACCTACAATTCAAAATGAGAACAGAATTTTCCAGAATATACCCAACCCCTATGAAAATCAAACAGTAATAAATTACGAATTAAAACAAGATGCAATGATTGTTGTTACTAAATTGGACGGGACAACGGTATTGAGTTTTGATGTAACAGGTTCAGGCTCAGTAACTTTGGAAAATCAGAGTTTGTTGCCCGGTTTGTATTATTATTCGTTAATCGTAAATGGACAGGTATCAGAAACCAAGACACTAATCAAGAAATAACGGCATGAAAACCTTGGGCAGAATTGTGATTTTAATGATTTGTCTCTTGACTCACAGGGGCTCTGCCCAAGGGTATTTGACCTTTATGGAAAATACGTTCCATACCAA
>CAYUNO010000310.1:0-2630 GCA_964446075.1 uncultured Flavobacteriaceae bacterium
TACTTTGACAGACCAGATAGTCTTGTCCGTTGAGTATGGTGGTTAGTGGATTATCCCTTACTTCAATTTGCAGAATACCGGTGTTCGCGCAATTGGGTGTTTGATAGGTAAGAATATGCGTGCCGATGCCAGCCGTCTTTGGGTTAAATGTTCCCAGCGAAGCATCTACGATTCCTGGGCCGCTCCATGTACCCTGAAATGGATATCCAAGTAATGCAAATGTTCCTTCTGAATTGCAGACTGGAGGAACAAGCTTTACAATAGGTGGTGTGGGTACCATATAAACTGATCCGGAAATTTTTCCGGTTGTCAAATCTTCAACCGGTGTACCGATAAAAAAATCGGTTTCATCCATGTGAACCGACAATCCAAAATAGTCTTTTACATGTGAGTCGCCTGTAAAGTCGGCAATCCAGTTCGTTTCTTTCCAAAAATAATCCTTCGACTGAAAGATAGATGCTTTGCCCGGTTTGTTGACGGGCACCCCGGTTTTATAATAGTCACTTAACGGAGAGCCCACAATAATGGTATTCTCAAACGTGGCAAGGGAATACCCAAACAAACCGCTTTCTTCTTTTACATTAGGTAAAATTTTTGATGATTCTGTTCGTGAGGACCATTTTTCATTGGGTAACTTAGTATATACATAAACGACCCCTACATCCCATGTACCGTTGTAATCTTTCGTGGGAGCAGAAATAAAAATGGATCCGTTTGAAATGGAATTGGAGAAACCAAACCGATCTCCATTAGACACGATGTTAAAACTTGAATTAAATTGAATGGGTTCTTGTTCGGATGGAGACAATTGGTACTTTACTTCCCAGGTTCCTGATTCATTTAACTCCACTATTTTTGATCCGGCAACAATCACGTTACCCTCTATGCTAACCGGTACCGTTGAACTTCGAGCGAAAAAATTGGTACCTTGAATGCAAAGCGACTGGCGGAAATTAAATTGGGTGCCATCGAATTTATAGAGTGCCAGAAAAATATGGCATTCATCAAAACCGCCTGAGCTACCACTATCCATATAGGGCATTACCAACCAATCCTGACTTAATGCAATATTGTCTCCGGACAGATAAACAATTAATCCATCCGACTTTAAATCAATTGTTTGAAGGAGTTGAGGGTTATTCCAATCGATTCCTTTTTTATAAACAAAAAATTTACCACTGGGTTCATACCCCGAAGCTGCGACCGCTAAGTATTCTCCATTCGTTGCAATGTTGGAGGCAAATGAATCATCATATTGACCACCAGGCGGTGGAAGTATTTTGCTGGTCTTCGACCATCCTGTGCTGGTTTTTGTATAAATGTAAACAGCACCGGCATTTGCTTTTACGGTGCCATCCGAAGGAGATGCAACAAAAAGATGATCACCAACCCCTCTTACCTTATATCCAAATTGATGACCTGCGGTGCTCTTTTTTGTTGAATACAAATAGTCTTCTTTCCAACCGGATGCAACTTTTGTAAAAGTTTTTAGAGCTACCTCCGTAATTCCGGTGGCTACATGCGAAACATATCCTAAAGTTAAATCTAAATTATTATTGCTTGTCATTACCACTCCATAACGATGGGGAGTTGCTGGATTTGGCAAGCTTACTTCAATTGTTTCTCGGCTGGGATTGCACCAACCACTCATTCCTTTTTTGAGGTGTGTTAAGGTTCCCTTATTATTCAAATTGCGCGATGATACAAATAATTCATCTCCACTGGATGTAAACAGAGTTGGCTCCCAGTTAGTAGTATCTGTATCGAGATCGGGATCAAAGTGACAGGTCAGGTAACCATCGTTCCAAGTACCTGTTTGAGGCTGCTCAAAAAAGACTACTTCATATTTAGGCCTTGGGGTCGAAATATCCACAGACGCCATCAGGAAAATGCCATCTTTTGTAAATGCGAAATTGTTAAAACTGAATCCATAGGAATACGTTCCGTCACCGGCAGCTAGCTTCGCTTCAAGGGTTGGGTTATCGAATTCACCTATG
This sequence comes from uncultured Flavobacteriaceae bacterium, assembly GCA_964446075.1. GTDB lineage: Bacteria > Bacteroidota > Bacteroidia > NS11-12g > UBA955 > JAGKXC01. The sequence goes on from CAYUNO010000310.1 coordinate 1,998, forward strand.
GCATCTTTGTAAATATAAATTTGTCCATTTCCGGTTGGGGCAAATCTTGTAAAAGTGGCCAACCGATTTCCTTGAAACAAAACTCCACCCCCCCCAAAGTCATCAACCTCTACTTCGGGTGGTGGAATGAGCTTTGGTGTGGACGCATTGCTCCATTCTTCACTTATATTTTTATGATATAGATACATGGCACCTGTACTGCCACTCGGAAAAGAATTATCCAAATGCCAGATATCGGTTATTACTATGGTATTTTGATCAGCCGTAATTCCAATAGGATTATTTTGTGAGGTACCGAAAATCCTGGCATCGGGAACTTTCCAAATGGCAAGCTCAGAAAAATTGCTCCAATCCACTCCATTTTTTCTGTACACGTAAACCGTACCACCCTGAGAACTGGCACCAACAAATAGATAGTCTTGGCTTAACTTAACAGTCCAGCCAAATTGAAGTCCGTCCAGTGGAACGGCTGGCAATATGGCCGAGTTTTTTATCCATTTTGTTCCCGATTTTTTATAGATGTATACCACCCCGGTAATTCGACCTACGCTGTCGCTATTGGGAACACCTACCGCCAAAAAATCATCATACATGGAAATAGAGCGCCCAAAGTCAGCTGAATAATCTGCGGAA
>CAYUNO010000311.1:0-2618 GCA_964446075.1 uncultured Flavobacteriaceae bacterium
GAAAAAAGGCCATAAGTATTGCTGCACTTAAATAAAATTATGTACTTTGCTGCTTTATCCCACATCTCCCCAAATTAAAGTTATGAAAAAAATTGTTTTATTTATTTTCCTAGGGATAGCCAGTTTAGCATCTGCTCAAACAGATGTAGATGGATTGTTCATGGCAAAAAGGAATTTTTGTGGAGGGATAATTGGTGGGTCTTCCTCTTGGGATCATTACTGGGAAGGTACTACCTACAGGATTAATGAGAATATCGGAACGGTTTCTTCACAATCGGCCATGATTATGGGGAATTATGGGGTAACGGATAAATTGAATGTTTTGTTTATGTTGCCTTGGATTAAAAACGAGGCTTCGGCGGGAACATTGATAGGACAGCAGGGATTTCAGGATTTGACTTTGTTATTAAAAAACGAATTTTGGATAAAGGATGTTAACGGTTTGGTATTAAGTGCAGTGGGTGTGATTGGCGGTAGTTTGCCAGTTCAAGACTACACCGCTGATTATTTGCCGTTGGCTATTGGAATGAAAAGTAAGACAGCCATGGGTAGATTGTTGGTGGATGCGCAGAAGGGAAAGTTATTTGCAACGGCTTCGGCAACGGGGATGATTCGAGGTAATGTGATTTTGGATAGAACAGCCTATTACACTACGGAAATGATATACTCAAACCAAGTAGTGATGCCATCGGTTTTGGGTTATAATGTAAGATTAGGCTGGAGAGAGGGAGCAGATAAAATTTTCGAAGTGGTGTTGGATGGTATGAATACGTTGGGAGGTTTTGATATGCGTAGAAACGACATGCCATTTTTAAGCAATAACATGGATGTAATGCGGGTGGGATTGAATACTAAATATCCCATTCCTAAGACCAATGGACTTAGCTTAATGGCTGGGGTAAATACCGTGATTTCTGGGAGAAATATGGGTCAGTCAACCAGTTATAATACGGGTTTGGTATACCAGTTCTTGGTCAAATCCAAAAATAAGGAAATTGTGAATCACGAAACGGAATTGGAAGGAGGAGCTGAGAAATGAGAATGGGTGTATTTCGATTGGGGAAAATCACTTCTTCTATTTGGATAGTTGGGTTGATATTGGTTTTTGTGGTTGCTTGTAAAAGAGAAGTTGAAGACAGATCCAATTTATTTCCAGCTTTATCTCCTGCGAAATTAGATACGGGAGCGGGTCAGTGGAGTCCTGTGCTTCTGTCCAGTCCAGAAGAATTTGCTTGCGCAGCGCCAATTTTAACTTCAAATCCTAATTACAAGTTGGAATTGCTAGAAATAAAAAGTTGGCAACAACGATTAACATCCGAAGAGTTGGAGCAAATCCGTTATTGGAGTGCAGGGACGGTGTTACGTTGGAATGAAATCTTACGAGAATTAGTTGCGAAGTACAACTTGCCACCCTACCAAAATCCTGATGGCAGTTATCCAATACCATCGGCAGCAAATCCGTTGGCTTATCCTTTGTTTCCTTTTGCTAATCCCCCATATGCAGCAAGGGCGTATGCTTATGTGAGTGTTGCACAATACGATGCGGCATTGGCCGCCTACCACTATAAATCGAAATTTAAAAGACCAAGACCTTTTGTATCTGATCCGAGTATAAAATTATTGGTGCCAATAGTAAATGATTTTGCATACCCTTCGGAAGAAGCAGTAATTTCTGGAGCCGCAGCAACAATGCTTAAGTTGTTGTTTCCCGGCGATCAAGATTATATCGAAAAGAAATTACAAGAATGTCTGAATGTACGAATAATGGTGGGTGCAAATACTCGAAGCGAAACGGAAGCAGGCGTGGCGTTGGGAGAGGCTGTAGCTTCAAAATTTGTTAGTAGGGCGCGAAATGATAGAGCTTCAAAGGCGGTTGGAACTCCCGCGGATTGGAAAAAGCTATCAGACGATGTTATCGCTCGCGGTGAAATACCTTGGGTTAGTTTAGAAACTCCTCCGAGGCCTCCGATGTTACCGATGTTTGGCAGGGTAATTGGAATGTTATTGGATACAGCCGATGTAATCGCTGGAAGACCCGCTCCGCCACCGGCTGTGAATTCTGCAAAATTCAACGAAGAGCTGGAGGAGGTGCGTTTTTATAGTAAAAATGCCACCCGAGAAAGAATGAAAATAGTGCATTTTTGGGCCGATGGTGCTGGTACGTATACTCCTCCTGGGCATTGGAATGCAATTGCTTGTGAGGATTTTGTTAATCAGCACTTCAGCGAAGCTCGATGGGCTCGAAATTTGGCCTTAATCAACATGGCCATGTTTGATGCGGCTATTTGTTGTTGGGATGTAAAGATGTTTTATTACAATCCACGTCCAAGTCAGGTAGATCCATCCATAAAAACACTAACAGGGGTTCCTAATTTTCCGGCATATACCAGTGGACATAGTACTTTTAGTGGGGCTGCTGCTTCGGTTTTGGCCTACATTATTCCGTCAAAATCGGCTGAATACTTAAGTATGGCCGACGAAGCGAGTAAAAGTAGATTGTACGGGGCTATTCATTACCGTTCTGATATTGAAGTTGGAATGGATATGGGTAAAGCCATTGGCGCAAAAGCAGTCTTTCGCGCAAAAAACGACGGTGCTGATAAGTAGAAGATACCAAT
>CAYUNO010000312.1:0-2578 GCA_964446075.1 uncultured Flavobacteriaceae bacterium
GCATTATCCGGATTTAGCACCAATAAGTCCGTATCTCTGAAGATCCATAGCACCAACTCTTGTATAGCCGAAGCCAGGGTTTGATTGGTTTTCGAGAATATCTTTTGTATTGCAGAAATTTCCTCCGTTGATTTATCGTTATTTTGAAATAAATCCTTAATCCATAAAATCCAATCATGTAATGCCGCAGTGGATTTTCTGCCAACGGGTCCATACGTGTTTACCGATTTTTCTTCCCATATCCACGATTTATTAAATAAGGTTGAAGTGGAAATTTCTTGAAAATCATGATCCTCCGTTGCCATCCAGAAAATAGGCACAAACTGATTCTTGGGAAATCGTAGATTTAATTCTTGCGCTAATACAATGGCGGAACTTATTTTAAAAAATACATAAGAAGGACCTAAGTCGAAATGGATTTGCTGTCCTGTAGTTACCGTAAAAGTCTGATTCGCGGCTAATTTATTGAGGGCATTTACCTGAGAAGGAGATAGTAACCCATCGCATTGTTTTTCAATGACAGAAACCAGTACGGAACGATTTTCAGATGGGAACTTGCTTAACTGATCTAACAATATTTCCCAATTGGTGGATGCACCTTCTTGTGGATACAATCCGGTGGCTTTGGTACTCCAAGCACTATCTTCTAGCCAAGTTGGCAGATAACGGGGTGGAAATTTATCCCAAAGCGCGATATTACTCATGGTTTAACAAGGGTACCCATCAAATCGTAGGTGGATGCATCGGTAATTTTAACATCGGCAAAATCACCCATTCTTACGTAATTATCAGCCACTGGAACGCGAACTTCGTTGTCTACTTCCGGACTATCGTACTGGGTTCTCCCCACAAACTCATCCCCTTCTAATCGATCAAATAGTACTTTTTGTGTTGTACCAACAAGGGATTGATTGAATGCCTCTGAAACGCTCATTTGTGTCTCCATCACCCAATCTGCACGACGCTGCTTCTCTTCCTGTGTTAAATTGTCTTCCAATGTATGGGCATGGGTATTTTCTTCGTGGGAATAGGTAAAAACGCCCAAGCGCTCAAATTTTATTTCATTTACTGCGTTAACTAAAGCTTGTACGTCCTCTTCGGTTTCACCGGGATGACCCACCAACATGGTAGTTCTTAGGGCTATACCGGGAACTTGCTCCCGTATGGTATGTAGCAATTCCAACGTACGTCTTTGGGTAATTCCTCTGCGCATGGTTTTAAGCATGGAATCGGAAATATGCTGAACAGGTATATCCAAATAGTTACAAATATTACTTCTTTCAGCCATTACAGGAAGTACGTCCATTGGAAACTGGGAGGGAAATGCGTAATGTAAGCGGATCCAATCCAAACCATCTATATCGGATACGCGTTTCATGAGATCAGCCAATTTACGATCCCCATACAAATCCAAACCGTAATAAGTTGAATCTTGGGCAATCAGCATTACTTCTTTGGTGCCATTTTTAACCAGATTCTCAATTTCACGGACGATATTCTCCATGGGTTTACTCACATGCTGACCGCGCATCAGTGGGATTGCACAAAAGGAACAGGGTCTGTTACAACCTTCCGAAATTTTCACATAGGCATAATGCTTTGGAGTGGTTTGCAATCGTTCCCCTAGCAATTCGTGTTTATAATCGGCGCCAACCGTTCTTAGTAGATTAGGCAGTTCTAAGGTACCAAACCAAGCATCTACCTCGGGGATACCTTCGGAAAGATCGTCTTTGTATCGATGGGATAAGCAACCGGTTACGTACAATTTATCCAATTTACCATTAGCTTTTGCATCGGCAAATTGCAAAATAGTATCGATGCTTTCTTGTTTTGCATTTTCGATAAATCCGCAAGTATTGATAATTACGATATCGGATTTACCCGATCCTTCGTGTTGTACATCAAAATCAGAAGCTTTGAGCTGTTGCATCATCACTTCGCTATCTACTAAATTTTTACTACACCCAAGGGTGATAACATTTACTTTGGGTTGAATACTGCTTTTCGTTTTCACCGATTACGCCAATAAAGATTGAATAAAACTGGATTTATCAAATAACTTAAGATCTTCGGCTTTTTCTCCCAAACCGATATATTTTACTGGTATTCCGAAGGTATTGGAAACACCAAGTACAACTCCTCCTTTTGCCGTACCGTCCAACTTGGTTACCGCTAGAGCATTCACTTTGGTTGCATTGGTAAACTCTCGGGTTTGTTCGAATGCATTCTGACCTGTAGTAGCATCGATAACCAACAATGTTTCGTGTGGAGCATCGGGCTTGAACTTTTCAATCACTCTGCGAATTTTTGCCAATTCATTCATGAGTCCAACTTTATTATGCAATCTACCGGCGGTGTCAATTATTACCACATCGGCCTGCTGATCCACGGCTTGTTTTACTGCATCAAAAGCCACAGAAGCTGGATCTGCATTCATACCGTGGGAAACTATTTCAACTCCCGTTCTATTTTTCCAAATAGTTAACTGATCTACAGCGGCAGCTCTAAATGTATCTCCAGCTCCCAAGATAACTTTTTTTCCTTGAGCGGCATATTGATGTGCAAGTTTTCCAATTGT
>CAYUNO010000313.1:0-2560 GCA_964446075.1 uncultured Flavobacteriaceae bacterium
GCACGATGTTCCTTTTGCTTCTTGTTTGGATTTAACCATCCGTTCCATGCATCAATGACTAAAAAGGAGGCTCCCCAATTCAGGAGTGATTCGGCAGTGGTTATAAACATAGCAAAGAATCCTAAAAAAACGATGTCTTTACTGTAAGAGGGTAACAGATTAAACAGGGAACTAACATAGGCGAGTTCAACCGGCATGCTATGTTTTGAATAACCCAGTAAAGCCACCACATGAATTACCATAAAAAAACTTAGTAAAAAGGAGATAAGGATTGGTGTGAGTCCTGCCTTAATGGCGTCTTTTGGGTTTTTTACAGCGGTAAATCGCGAGGTTTCGGCACCACCACCATCGAATAGGTAACAGCTCCACCATTGCACACCAAGGTAAATAAGCATGGAAAACCACGCCGAAGAATTGGTAGGAAATAAGCTCCGTTTATCAGGGTGCTCAATCAAAAATTTCATCCAATCCTTTTCAAAAATAAATGCTTTTCCAACAAAGAAAACAACTACAAAAAAACTAATAATGAATAGGATGGTGTGCAGAACATCCAGTTTGAGTTTGATATCGAGTACATTCTTGATTGCAAATAACAGCATGATACCACCCCCAATACAGGTGCTTTGGAATGGAGAAAGGCCATAAAAAACCTGAATTATTCGAGTAAATCCAATTAAATGAAAACTAACCGCCAAGGTCACAACCAATCCCCCCACATAAAGCGCTCGAAATCGGTGTAGCCATGCGCCTGCTTTACCAGGAAATCGAAATAATATAAATTGATTGTCTGTAGAGAGATTAAGTTTATGCCATAGCGGTGCAAATACAAGCGGTACTACAAAAACCCCAAGATTACCAGCCCAAACCATCCACATGCCTTGCATTCCGTGCTCGGAAATAATTCCTGAAATCAATTGTCCTTGATCAACAGATAGGTACAACATGTATAAGGATAGACCAGAAATCCACCAAGTTACTTTGTGGTTGGATTTAAAAATGGATCCGTAAACTTGCTTCCATTGAAAGAGGGTGATGCTAATCACAAGTACTAGATATATCGAAATAAGTAACATTATAAGGTGCTCTGCATTGTATAATACAAATTACCAAAATTTATGAGATACAAGGGTAAAATGTGTTTTTACTCAAATTTAACCTTTTGTGACCCCAATTGTCTGTTTAAATTTATTATTTTGCATAAACTGAGATTCTAACCTTTACAAACATTCAATGCCAAAACCTAAGTTCCGTATTTCACAAGCTGTATTAAATGCACTAAAAATGAAATTGGAAGATGCCTTAAGCTATCGGATTAAGACCAAACTGGATTGTAAGCAAGTGTCCCTAGTTATAACTGAAAAGACGGGAAAGAAGATTTCTGAAAGCACCATATATAGGCTTTTTCTATGGGAAAACAACATCAATTCACCGTACCTACATACTTTAGAAATTATAGCTGATTTTATTGGATACCCTTCTTGGCTTGAGTTAGAGGGTCACCTGCATGAGCTTTGTAAATTTAGAGTAACAAGTGGAGTATTTGCTGATTCATTTGATTCCGAGCCCTATAGTATTTTATATCACTGCATTCAAATAAAATCATTCGATGCCCTGAGGAGCTTTTTCAATCAATTTCCTTCGGATGTTTCTTTTGAAAAGAAATTGATCTTGGGAGAAGAAATTTATGCAGCCTTATACCGTAATCCAGAATCAACCACTGAATTTTATGAAGAATTCCATGCAGTTCCAATCGTAAGAGAATCCTTCTTTGAATACTTTGCAGATCCGCAGTTTAAACTGGAGCATTACGAAGAGGGATTAAATCTATACCTTCAAAACATTCGTCCAAATGAATCATTGCAATATTTACAAGATTATATCTTCGCCAATTGTTTATTGTTAAGGCACTATTTTTTTTCTAAGAAGTTTAGTTCATTGGATAAAATAGGTGAAAGGCTTTATGTACAGTTAAGCGTGAACCAAGATTTGCTCAACCAAATCCACGTATATCCACACATAAGATATCGTAGTTATTATTTGTTTTACAGGTATTTTCATGTGGGCTTTGATCAAAACTATTGGCAGTGGTTGGTTCAATATGCCATACAATTAGCCCATAAACAAGTAGGTTGGGAGCGTAAAATAATAATCCATACCGTGCTGGATGCTTTACTATTTGATGAAGAGCATCTTAATTTAACCTACGAGCAGTTTAGTAATGAATTTACAGAGCTATTTAGCTCGATTCCTCCACATTTGAATCAGCGACCAGTTCAACAGCGCATACGGTTTTTTGATACCAATGCAGCGCAACTTTTTGATTAGTTGGTTAGGCACAGTACATTGGCGTATTAAATTACAATCGAACGATTGAGTTGTCTCTATTTCGATCAAATCAGTTATAAATAATGCTCCTAACTTATGTTGGTCGGAAAATACGTTGACCATTAAAATAGGTAGAGGCATTAGGGTCTAATAAACATAGGATTTCTGAGGGAGTAAGTTCGTTATCAGTGTGATGAAAATGTTCAAAGTTTTTAGGGTAACGAATACTCATTTC
>CAYUNO010000314.1:0-2559 GCA_964446075.1 uncultured Flavobacteriaceae bacterium
CTCAAATTGAAGGGTATTCCCAAGAAAATATAGAAATCACTCTGCCTTAACTTAGCAATTACTACCCTTCCAGATATATCAATCCCGCAGAGGGTTTACCCCCTAGATATCATTTCCAATACCCGTTGAATATTCTCTGATTCATTGTGGAATTGCCGTAAAAACTCCCACGAAGCCTTTCGCTGAAGTTTCACCAGCGAGTCATCACTCATAAGCGATACTACCTGATCCGCAAAAGACGAAGCGCTATCCGCAACCCGCAATTCTACCCCAGAGGTAACCAACAATCCTTGCATTCCGATATTCGTTGTTACCACAGGACAGCCATACAGCATGGCTTCTAATATTTTCATTCGAATTCCAGACCCTGATAATAAGGGGACCACCGCAATTCCGTGCTCCATCATAAACTCCTGGGAACTATCTACTTCTCCATGAACAAACACCCCTGCACTGGAATAAGTAAGATCGTCTTTTACCAACCCTTTACCCGCTAAATGAAACTCGGCTTGAGGGTTCTTCTCCATTATCCGCGGCCAACATTCTCGTAAAAACCATTGCACCGATTGCTTATTTGCCTCCCATTCCATGCTGCCAATATGAAAACAACAGTTGTTCTTTGCCGATAAACTATCCGCAACAGACGAAATCTTTTTACCGATAACAGCAGTTGCAAGGTGGTCTGCCGCATCCTTTTGAGCGTTATTCTCTTCTCCTTCTTGTTCTACAACGGCTTCAATCTTCTTTTTCACTGCCGCTATTCTGCCTTCTAAATCCCAAAACCCCGGTTGATATAGCTGAAATTTAGGAGCACCAGCATAAGTAGCCGAAGAAGTAATATTCAAGTTCCCCGCCGAAATATTTGCAGCAGCCTCCAATACAGTCTGCATCACGCGCTGGTCATCCTCGGTTATGGGTAACAAGAAATCGAACCACGTCCAGGCTCGCTCTTCGTACCTCTTCAATCTGCTACTCTGAATCTGTAAATACCACTTTTTTATTGGATTCCCCGATGCTATCGCTACCCTTTCCCAAATCTGATACTCCACATTATGAGACCGATACACCACAGCAAGATTGCGCTCTTTTAACCAAGGCAGCAGTGGTTCCACTAGAGGAGCTGAATACAATCCCTCCACCCAGACCACCGGATTTTCCAAATCTTCAAGCAATTGCTGTAATTCCAAACTCCCGGCCTTATCGTAATAACGAGCCACATGGTAACTTTTTTTCGTCAATAAATTAACCAATGCCCCGAAAACAGTTGCAGTGGATTTCTTGGGTATAGCCCGATACGAAATAAAATCAAATTCCCTCGTTAAAACCTCATGCCCAATACGATGCTTAACCGTATTGAAGGAAAAATAGGTGACGTTTACCCCAGAAGCAGTTAGCGATTTCAACATACCATAAGTTGCTTGAGCACCACCATCCCTCAAAGGCCAAGGAAAGCGATTGCCAACAACTACTACATGCATAATCTACTTAAATTAATTACCCGTAATCTTTTCGTTCGCAATTTCAGGTTTTACACGCCTACCCAGGAACTTCTTTGCAAAATTTGCAACAGGTTTAAACAATTTTATAAAAAATGCAAAACTTATCCCTTTATCCCTATTCGCTCTGTAGGTAATAACCAAGCCTACCGGTAATAAAAACATAGAACTCATCCAACTCCCCACAACCACAGGGACCACGCCCCCTTGGGCCATCTTTTCACCGGTTAAATTTATAGCGTAAAATATTACAAAAAACACAACACTGATAACCAAAGGCATTCCAATACCACCCTTTTTAATAATTGCGCCCAACGGGGCCGAAATTAAAAACAACAAAATCAACAACACGGAAAAAGCAAACTTTTTATGCAACTCCACCTTGTACAAATTAATATCCGTCTCCTCGTACTGCAGTGTGCTCATCATCCCATCCACCATGCCTTTGATTGACCTAGCATGATTTATGGCTGTTGAAGCAATTGCATCTCGTTGGGATGCTGGGTAATTAAGCAAAATTGAATCTTCTTTCAACAGCTGGAATGACTGCGCTTGCCTGCGAAAACTCAACAAACTGCTATCCACCTCCATTAAACCAGGCACATGTAAGTACCTAGAAACATATTTTTTATTTTCCCGTTTAATCTTGGCTACCTTGATATCGTAGGTATCGATATATTTCACCAATTGCTGAACGCTTTGTAACCGATAATCCGAAGAAATTGCATCGCGATCCGATAATTGAAAATCCAAACTACTTAAATCAATCTGCATCCGTTGCACCTTAAAAAACATTTTGTTAAACGGTGCCGTCTTTCGATATTCGGGAGAGTTGGTCATCTCCTCGTATCGAATTCCGTTATACAAGGTTAGATTCAATAATCGATCGTTATCGGTCAAAATCATCGTTCCCTTTTCCGCTTTTACTACGTTTAATCGCTTGGAATCATCACTTTTAAATTCGTAAATCAAGATATCCTTGATTGTTTGATTATCCGATTCTTTTTTGCCAATCCGAATTGAAAATCCATCAATACCCTGATAAAACACTCCTTCATCAATA
>CAYUNO010000315.1:0-820 GCA_964446075.1 uncultured Flavobacteriaceae bacterium
CATACCTACCACCATGCGCAAAATCATCAGTCTCATCAAAAGCTATGTATAGAATATCCGGCTTATACTTTTTCAAATACTCTCGAGTAGCAAAATAAGTTAACACATCTGGTCTAACTCCAATTGGCCTTGTTGATAGAAATTGCATTTCGTTAATAAGACGTAGTTCAGTAGTGGGAAATTTAATTGAATCTAAATCAGAATTAACATAGATTCCACTTCGATTTTTATTCAATATAAAGGGGAAAACATCCCATGTTGTAAAAGCAGCTACCCTTCCTTTATGCCTTTTCTGTTGATTTAAAAATTCCAATACATTCACATTAGAATTCCAAATTTTATCATTTGAATTGACCAAGGTATCCGGATATCCGGTAAATATTTCGTTATAGCCAGGATATGAGAATTGATAAGGGTTAGAACAATTAACTAAATTTCCATACGTCCTGTTACCCAAAAGTTGTCCCTCCATGGCAATTGTAGTCCATAAAAATGGAAATAATTTTTTTCTCCTTTGCTCTAAATTATCACTCCAAAATTGTCTGCTTAGCGAACTACTATCTGTAACATACTTTTTTTCTTTGAGCAATGCGGTGTCTATTCCTTTGAAAATCTCCTGCCAACGCATACCATCTAAGGTTACTATAATTACCTTTTGTGATTGAGCAACTGAGTTAACAGTTGTAATAGAAAATAAAATTGAAATGATTATGCTAAATTTCATTTTTTACTATTTGAATTATACTACAGATTGTTGATATCAATGTAGGTATAGGATTACTCGTATTATGAAAATCTGTATGACTGACTTCCTGAATAT
>CAYUNO010000315.1:830-2545 GCA_964446075.1 uncultured Flavobacteriaceae bacterium
TTTCTCCTACTTCATCCATTGGAGTTCCTGGTAATATTGTGCGCCAATCTATATTACGCTTATACTTCTTCATAGACTTGACAGGATCAAATACACGAAGATCTGGAACGATGAATGTGTATTTTGAAAAATCGGGTGTGTGTGTAAAATAGTCATCTAAAACTGAGGCGGTCATATCATAATGGTTGACAAAAGGTACACCAAGGAGCAAATAAATTGTTTTAAGAATTGATCCAAAATTGGCATGTGTATGAGATACATGACCTTTCTTTACGTAAGGTCCTGCCATCATTAAAATACTCCTATGAGCATCTATGTGGTCAACGCCACCTTGAGGATCGTCTTCTGTTATAATTACTAACATCTCTTTCCAATAGGAGGTTTGCGATAAAAATTGCAAGATTCTACCAAGAGCCAGATCATTATCGGCAACAAAACTATGCCGATATGGATAACCATCATCGGGACGCGGATTGGCAGTATGATCATTCGGAAGTTGGATAGTAATCAACGAAGGAAGTTTTCCCTTGTTAGGCCCCCAAAGCTTATTGAATTCATCCTGAAACTGTTCTACTCGAAACTGATCAGGGATATTGGTATTATATCCTGCATAATTTTTACTGGTATTTCTAAATAAAGCCTTTTGCATTGGCACCATGACTCCATGTGCCGCACCGGTGGCAGTATCAAACCACTCTTCTCTAACATGGGCAGTTTCATTGGCTTCACCAAAATTGTAAAAAGAAACATTACTTCTTTCTAATGCTTCCCATAAACCTCCAATTTCTGAAAAATCTTCAGGATCCATACTTCCGGTTGATCCGGGATACCGGCGTCCTGGAGCTGATGAAAATAAAAGAGCTGTCTTTGAAGTATTGGAATTTGCCTCAACCCACTCATTTGGAATTACACCCATCATCCAATGATGTCCATGTATAGAGGCGTCACTGTCGCAATAAAAGTTATCACTGTAGCTGAAATACTGAGCAATTTTTGTATGGTTAGGGGATATATTGACTCCTTTTATTGTATCACTTAGTGTTATTAGATTCACTTTGTTACCAAAACGAGCTAAACTTGAATCTCCATTACCACCCCCTAGTTGTCCAAACATTTCATCGTATGTTCTGTTCTCCTTTGTAATAAAAACAATATGTTTAATGGGTGTATTTTTCTCCCCAGGAAAAGCAGGCAAAAAGGCAGGTTTTTGGTTTTCCTCACGATATGTATAAGATATTACGTCATTGTGCATTTTACGAAGCGATGATGAATCGGGAATTGGCACACGTTGTAAAGTTGCCAATTGTATATCTCCTATATAGGTGCCTTGTATTGGTGGTACGAATTCACGACCACCGTTAGGACCTGCACCGAAACCTCTACAACTAGTGATAAATAGATTTTTTGCATCCCTCGATAATCGCACTCTCGTTGGTCCCCACCCTGCTGGAATTAGACCCAAAACATTCCCATTTTTTGTATCGATTGCAGCAACAGAATTAAAGCCAAGAAGAGCAACATAAAGGTTCGCCTCATCTGGTGAAATCTCTATGCCAAAAGGCAAATACCCACGCAACTTATCTAAATTAGTGTCAATTTTAATCTGAATATCCCTTTTAATTTGACCATTTCGGTAATCCAAAACAGAAATATTATCATTTGTTGCGTTGGTTATATAGGCCAATTCCTTACCAATCACTATGCTATTGGGACTA